>NZ_JBHWXB010000016.1:0-49783 GCF_042729855.1 Rhodococcus sp. NPDC060090
ACTAATCCACCCAGCAAGCTGGGCATCATCGTTCGACTTGCATGTGTTAAGCACGCCGCCAGCGTTCGTCCTGAGCCAGGATCAAACTCTCCGTTGAAGACTCATAATCAAAACCCCGAAGGGCTGATCAGTCAAAGACATCGAGCCAAATCACTAGCATACAAAACTCAAACTAGCTTGAACCGATCACCACAGACGGAAGAATGTGATGATCAGCAAAATGATCATCCACCAAAAGCGGATGATCGCACCAAAATAATTGGCACTGACATTCATCGGCACACTGTTGAGTTCTCAAAGAACACGCACACACCATCACCGACCGGATTTTCACATCCGGCCCGTTCCGGGGCAACTGTTCCAGTCTAGTTCGTTTCACTCACGGACGCAAATCCGTGTGCTGTTCGGAACCAGGGGCGGTGCAAAACCTTACCAGAAGGTTTCGTACCAGTGAAATTCAGGCGCCTGCGTCCAACCTCGTTGTCCCTGACCTTGCGGTCCGGGTCGGTGTCCGTGTCGCTCTGACCTGGATTAAGTTACGCGACGGTTCGTGGGAACACCAAATCGCCAGGTCAACGAACCTTTTCCGCTATCAGGGCACCCAGTACTTCTCCGCGAGGGCCTGTACGACCGCGTCGTCCTCCTCTGCGCGGTCGAGCAACATCAGATCGTGGTGCAGATCCATGACTCTGGGGTCGTCACCTTCGGCGTCCCCGAGAGGCCGGCCGCCGTCTTCCCCGCGTTGCCGGAGGATCTTGTCGCGCACCCGCCCCTTCAACGACTCACTCATGTGTCGAGCATGGGCGTCGCACTGCAGCTTGTCGAGAGGCTAGCGATCGTCGCGGTTGCGGAAGACCCGGATCGCCATCGGGAGCACGACGGCAAGTGCACCGATAATCAGGATGAGGGAGAACAGTTCCATCAGCATGGTTCCCATGATCCACGCATATCCGGAGAAGTTCGGGAACGACGAAGGCCCCGTCCCTGTGGGGACGGGGCCTTCGTCTCTGAGCTGCCTGAGAGAATCGAACTCTCGACCTTTTCATTACGAGTGAAATGCTCTACCGACTGAGCTAAGGCAGCGCGCCTTGCGGCGACCGAAGTCTAGCCGAAAACCCCCCGCCCGATGCAAACCGGCAGCGTGATCATCGGAACGCTGCGCTCAGGCGAGCTGCCATCGCGGCCAGCGCGAAGCGTGGTTTGACGTTCTGCGCGAGCGCCTCGCGGCATTCGAGGATCGCCTCGATGCAGTCGAGCAGCCCCTCGGCCCGTGTCCGAGATGCGAGATCGCGGGCGCGGTCTGCCATGTCGGGGTGGTTGGGCGTCGCAGCCGCGCCCATCGAATGCGCGAGGGCGTCCCGGTACAGCCCGGCGAGGTCGATGAGCGCGCGGTCCATGATGTCGCGCTCGGTGCGGGTCTTGCGCGACTTCTGGGTGCGTTCGAGTTCTTTGAGTACTCCCGCCGAACCTCTCAGCGCACCGGCGGCACCCTTGCCGGTACCGCCCGCGCCGAGTGCGGTCTTGAGCTCTTCGGTTTCCCGTTCGTCGCGGTCGGCGCTGATCTCTTTGGCCTCGACCTCCGCGCTCTTGCCGAGTTCGTCCGCAGCGGTATAGGTGGTGGAGGGTCGCAGCACTGCGCCGGCGACATCGAGCGCACGTGTGCGGTTGTCGCGCGCAACCGGGTCTGTGGCGAGACGCCGAGCACGGCCGACGTGACCACCACTGACCGAAGCGGCCCACTGCGCTGCATCTGCGGGGATTCCGTCGACGTCGCGGAGGACCTGGGCGATCGAGTCGACGCTCGGAGTGATGAGCCCGACGTGTCGGCACCTCGACCGCAGGGTCACCGAAATGTCTTCCGGGTCGACCGACGGGGCGCACAGAAGGAACACCGTGCGCTGTGGCGGTTCCTCGACGACCTTGAGCAGAGCGTTCGCGGCGCCTTCGGTGAGGCGGTCGGCATCCTCGATCACCACGATCTGCCAACGCCCGGTACTCGGCCGCCTCGCCGCGACCTGCACGATCGCGCGCATCGCCTTGACGCTGATGGTCAGACCTTCGGGAACGACGCGTCGGACGTCGCCGTGCGTGCCCGCCATCGTCGTGGTGCATGCGTGGCAGCGACCGCACCCGGGGGCTGCGTCGTCTGTGCATTGTAGTGCCGCGGCGAAGCACAGAGCAGCGACCGAGCGACCCGATCCGGGCGGACCGGTGAACAGCCAGGAATGCGTCATCGCAGAGCCGGAAGCGCCGGTGCGTGCGGCCACGGCCGCGCTGACGAGGTCGGTCTCGACATCGCGTTGACCGACGAGACGATCGAAGACACCGGGCATGGGGCTCAGCGTAGCGATCGACACCGACGACTTCGGTCCGGGCGGATCAGTCGGTCGTCCCCTCGGCTGCGGTCTTCTTCGCGGCAGCCTTCTTGGCCGGAGCCTTCTTGGCTGCGGTCTTCTTGGCTGCGGTCTTCTTGGCCGGAGCCTTCTTCGCCGCCTTCTTGGTGGTCTTCTTCGCTGGACCCCGGGCACGACGATCCGCCAACAGCTCGGATGCGCGTTCGTCGGTGATCGTGCCGACCTCGTCGCCCTTACGCAGGCTCGCATTGGTCTCGCCGTCGGTGACGTACGGACCGAAACGACCGTCCTTGATCACCATCGGCTTCTCGCTGATCGGGTCCACACCGAGTTCGCGCAGCGGCGGAACAGCAGCAGCCTGACGTCCGCGGCGCTTCGGCTCGGCGTAGATCTTCAGGGCTTCGTCGAGGGTGACCGTGAACATCTGTTCTTCGGTCGCCAACGACCGCGAATCGGTGCCCTTCTTCAGATACGGACCGTAGCGGCCGTTCTGTGCGGTGATCTCGTCACCGGATTCGGGATCGACACCGACGATGCGCGGCAGCGACAGCAACCGCAGGGCGTCGTCGAGCGTGACGGACGACAGCTCCATCGTCTTGAGGAGCGACGCCGTCCGCGGCTTCGGGCCGGTGGCCTTCTTGGCCGCCTTCTTCGCGGGCGCCTTCTTGGCTGCCTTCTTCGCGGCCGTCTTGGTCGCGGTCTTCGTTGCACCGCCGGTCGTCAGCTCTTCGACCGGGACAGGAGTGACATCAGGTTCGGGTTCGGGCTTCGGCTCCGGCAGCAACTCGGTGACGTACGGACCGAACCGTCCCTCACGGGCCACGATCTCGTGCCCGGTCCCCGGATCGACCCCGAGAACCCGCCCCTCCTGCGGAGTCGAGAACAACTTCTCCGCGTATTCGAGGGTCAGTTCGTCCGGCGGCAGATCCTCGGGGAGATTCGCACGCTGCGAGATGAGATCGCCGTCCGGGTTGTCCGAGTCGACGACCATCCGTTCGAGGTACGGACCGAACCGGCCCACCCGCACGTGGATCTCGCGACCTTCGGCATCGTCGAACAACCGGATCGAGTTGATCTCGCGGGCATCGATGTCCTCGAGGTTCTGCCCGACCAGCTTCTTCAGGCCGCCCTTACGCGCGACCGAGTCCTCGTCGCCGTGCTCGCCACCGAAGTAGAACCTGGACAGCCAGGCAGTCCGCTGTTCCTGACCGGAGGCGATCTCGTCGAGATCGTCCTCCATGCCCGCGGTGAAGTCGTAGTCGACGAGCTGACCGAAATGAGCCTCGAGCAGACCGATCACCGCGAACGCCACCCACGACGGCACCAGCGCACTGCCGCGCTTGTAGACGTACCCGCGGTCGAGGATCGTCTTGATGATCGAGGCGTACGTGGACGGACGCCCGATACCCAGCTCTTCGAGGGTCTTGATCAGACTCGCTTCGGTGAATCGGGCGGGCGGGTTGGTCGAGTGCCCATCCGGATCGAGCTTCGTCGCGATGACCGCCGCGCCTTCGCTGAGGTTGGGCAGACGCGACTCGGCGTCGTCCGATTGACCGCCTGCCTCTTCGTCGACGCTCTCGACGTAGGCCTTGAGGAAGCCGGCGAACGTGATCGTGCGACCCGACGACGAGAAGGTGCATACCTCACCCGTCCTGGCAGTGCCGGTGATGCGGAGGGTGAGTGTGGTTCCGCGGACGTCGGCCATCTGCGACGCGACCGTGCGCTGCCAGATCAGCTCGTACAGCTTGAACTCGTCGGCGTCGAGCCGCGCGTGCAGTTCGCCCGGAGTAGCGAAGACGTCGCCGGCCGGCCGGATCGCTTCGTGCGCTTCCTGCGCATTCTTGACCTTGCGGGTGTACTGGCGGGGTGTCGCGTGGACGTACTCGGCGCCGTACAACTGGGTGGCCTGCGACCTCGCCGCGGTGATCGCCGACTCGGACAACGTCGTCGAATCGGTACGCATGTACGTGATGTAGCCGTTCTCGTACAACCGCTGTGCGATGCGCATCGTGCGCTCGGACGAGAACCGAAGCTTGCGGCCGGCTTCCTGCTGCAGCGTCGACGTCATGAACGGTGCGTAGGGCTTGCGCGTGTACGGCTTGCTCTCGGCCGACGACACCGTCAGCGCGGCACCGGACAACGCGTCGGCGAGTCGGCGAGCGTTTGCCTCGTCGAGCACGACGACACTGTCCGACTTCAGAGCGCCATCGGGACCGAAATCACGACCTGCCGCGACGCGAGACCCATCGACGTTGACGAGGCGTGCGCCGAACGAGCGGGGACTCGCGTCGGCACCGGCATCCATGGTCGCGGCGATGTCCCAGTATTCGGCGGACGTGAACGCCATGCGCTCACGTTCGCGGCGCACGATGACGCGGGTCGCGACGGACTGGACTCGGCCCGCCGACAGTCTCGGCATGACCTTCTTCCACAGCACCGGGCTGACCTCGTAGCCGTACAGACGATCGAGGATGCGCCGGGTTTCCTGCGCGTCGACCAGGTCGGTGTCGAGCTCCCGGGTGTTCTCGGCGGCAGCGCGGATCGCGGATTCGGTGATCTCGTGGAAGACCATCCTGCGGACAGGGACCTTCGGCTTGAGCGTCTCGAGGAGATGCCACGCGATGGCTTCGCCCTCGCGGTCGGGGTCGGTGGCGAGGTAGAGCTCGTCGGCGTCCTTCAGGAGCGACTTGAGCTCGGTGACCTTCGACTTCTTCTCAGGGCTGACGACGTACAGCGGCTCGAAATCATGATCGACATCGACGCCCAGTCGAGCCCACGACTCGCCCTTGTACTTGGCGGGGACGTCCGCTGCACCGCGTGGAAGGTCACGGATATGCCCCACGGAGGCTTCGACGACATAGTTGCGCCCCAGGTAGGGGGCGATCTTCTTCGCCTTTGTCGGAGATTCGACGATGACGAGTCGACGCGTGCCCGACGCGTTGTCCGACGTGCCCTTGTCCCGTGCTGCCACCGTGACGCCCGAACCTTCCCTTTTGCCGACATGCCTGCTCTCGAAGACATGTATACCGACCCTGTCTCCCCGACTCGGTCACACACAGGGTCGCACACACTCTGTCGATCTCTCGTCACATGTGGTGCTCGAAGTGCTCGTGACGAGGCCAGATCGCGCGGGCTTCGGGATGGTCCGGGGGTGCTCCGATGCTCTCGTCGAGCCGCGAGATGCGGCGCGGCCCCGATACTCTCAGCCCTGGTGGGGCGCCATGTGGGCTGATCAAGGTGGGGGCGATTCCGACAAGCATCAATGCCTCGGAGAGAGGGACATGGGTGCCGGGCGCATCCGGATCGAGCCCGAGGACATACCGCTCCCCTTCGACCTCCATCCGGCCCGCGGCCAGGAACCAGATCCTCAGCGCTCCCGCGTTCGGCACCCATCCGACCGGGACGTACTTGATTCCGCCTCGCGACCATGCGGTCGCCAACGGGACGAGCTCGGGAACGTCTGCGGTGCGCACCAGCGGAAACCCACCCGGCGTCGCACCGATCTCTGCGGTCAGACCCGTCGCGACGATCCGGTCGGCGATCGCGGACGCACGCCATGGCGCATCGACCGTCACCGAGATCCGAGCCGTGTCGGCCGTGTGCATCACGATCCGTCCCTGCGCCGCGAGCAACCCGCTGAGGTCGGACAATGCAGGCGGCGCGGTGTCGGCGCCGAAGAAGGACAGTTGACTCACTGTCGCCTCCCTGATCTGTGGCCCTTCCATCTGTGGCCATTTCCCGATGTTGTACTCCCGAAAGCCATCGTCCCCCATCGCCGGGGGCGACAGGGGACGGTGGGAGTGTGGGGCGAAAACCCTCACAGGTGCTCGATGGAGCGCGTCGGATCAGACGGCGCGCACACCGGTGGCCTGCGGGCCCTTGGTGCCCTGTCCGACCTCGAACTCGACGCGCTGGTTCTCCTCGAGGGTGCGGAAACCGGCACCCTGGATCTCGGAGTAGTGAACGAACACGTCGGCAGAGCCGTCCTCCGGAGCGATGAAGCCGAAGCCCTTCTCCGCGTTGAACCACTTCACAGTGCCCTGTGCCATGCTTTTCCTTCTCTTTCTAACACCGGATTCGACGAGCCGCTGGGGACAGCGGCCGCCAGGTCCCGATTCCGACCGCTGTACCTTTCGAATCCCCCGTTGGAAGAGCTAAAGCACACCGCCCGCAACCATCGATCCTGCGAGCGTGCACTTTCTCAAGCCTACGAACACAGAAGCTGCGACCGCGTGCCAGTCAATCATGTTCCGGGCAGTCGCAACAGTAGGTATGGCACAATCGCGCCAAAATTCTGATCTTGCAGGACGCTCGGTAGCATGTCCGGCGGGTAGAGGTATGGCGACCATGCTACGCGGCGCCACATCCTCCCGTGCCGAATTCGATCCCAGCCGGAGCCGACGTGTGACCAGTTCATCAGGTATCGACACCGGTGGAGCCACAGTCCCGGGCTACGGACAGGCGCTGCTCGACCGGCTGCTCGCGGGGACACCGTCGAACGAGCACCCCCTCACCCACACCGCCGAGCTCCCTGCCCGGAAGGCGCAACACGCCCACTGGCCGGACTGGGCCGCCGATTCCGTGGTCGATGCGCTCCGCGAACACGGTGTGCCGAAGCCCTGGCTGCACCAGATCGACGCCGCCGACCTTGCGGCCGGGGGCAGCAATGTCGTGGTGTCAACCGGTACCGCGTCGGGCAAATCCGTCGCCTACCAGCTTCCGGTGCTCACCGCCCTCGCGTCCGACCCACAGGCCACCGCGCTGTATCTCTCGCCCACGAAGGCCCTCGGCGCCGACCAACTGCGCGCCGTCACAGAGCTGACCGGGGCGACGCCCGACCTGTCGACAGCGCATCCGTGCGCGTACGACGGCGACACCTCCACCGAGCTGCGTCGATGGGCGCGCAGCCACTCTCGGTGGATCTTCACCAACCCCGACATGCTGCACCTGGCGATACTTCCTGGTCACGCACGCTGGGCGCGGCTGTTGCGTCGACTGCGTTACGTCGTGATCGACGAGTGCCACTCGTACCGGGGTGTCTTCGGGTCGCACGTCGCGCTGGTCATCCGCAGGTTGCGCCGCCTCGCGAACCACTACGGCGCCGACCCGGTGTTCATCCTGGCGTCCGCAACCACTGCCGACCCGGGAGCTGCCGCCTCACGATTGATCGGGGCGCCCTGCCGAGAGGTGACCGAGGACGGTTCACCACACGGTCCGCGCACTGTCGCACTGTGGGAACCGCCCCTGCTCCGGGAGGTCACCGGCGAGCACGGGGCGCCCGTGCGACGCGCCGCAGGCGCCGAGGCGGCACGGCTGCTCGCCGACCTCGTCGTCGAAGGCGCCCGCACGCTGGCATTCGTCCGTTCGCGTCACGGCGCGGAACTCACCGCGATGAGCACGCGGCGTCTGCTCACCGAATCGGCACCCGACCTGGTGGATCGTGTCGCGACCTATCGCGCCGGGTATCTCGCGGAGGATCGTCGCGATCTGGAGGCTGCGCTGTCCGACGGTCGGCTACTCGGGGTCGCGACCACCAATGCGCTCGAACTCGGAGTCGACATCGCAGGACTCGACGCCGTCGTCGTCGCCGGTTTTCCCGGCACCGTGGCGTCGTTCTGGCAGCAGGGCGGCCGGGCCGGACGGCGGGGCCAGGGTTCCCTGGTCGTTCTCGTCGCGCGCGACGACCCACTCGACACCTATCTCGTCCACCACCCGCACGCGCTGCTCGACAGGCCGGTCGAGGCGACCGTGACCGACCCCGCGAATCCGTATGTACTCGGGCCGCAACTGCTGTGCGCTGCGCTGGAGTTGCCGCTCTCGCACGCGGAAGTCGGGCAGTTCGACGCTCACGACCTTCTCACCGACCTCGCACAGCAGGGTCTGATCCGTCGGCGCCCGCACGGTTGGTTCGTCACACCGGATACCCACCCGCACGCCCAGGTCGATATCCGCGGCGGCATCGGCCATCAGGTCGCGATCGTCGAGGCCGACACCGGCCGGATGCTCGGCACCGTCGAGGCGGGGCGTGCGCCCGCAACTGTCCATCCCGGCGCCGTCCATCTCCACCGGGGCGAGAGCTTCGTCGTCGACGAACTGCATCTCGACGACGGCGTCGCACTCGTACACGCGGAGGATCCGGAGTGGTCGACGTCGGTGCGCGAGGTCACCGACATCCGAGTCGTCGCTGTGGAGGAGACCTGCACGTACGGGCCCGTGACCGTGCAGATGGCAGCCGTCGAGGTGACCGGGCAGGTGGTCGCCTATCTCCGGCGTCTCCCCTCCGGGGAGGTACTCGACCAGGTCGAACTGGACATGCCGGCACAGACCCTGCCCACGCGCGCCGTGCTGTACACCGTGACCCCGGAACTTCTCGACCGGATCGGGTTGACACCCGAGCGGGTTCCGGGTGCTCTGCACGCCGCCGAGCACGCCGCCATCGGATTGCTACCGCTCGTCGCGACGTGTGATCGCGGGGATATCGGCGGCGTATCCACCGATCTGCACGCCGACACCGGACTGCCCACCGTGTTCGTCTACGACGGGCATCCGGGCGGTGCCGGTTTCGCCGAACGCGGATTCTCACGGATCATCCAGTGGCTCACCGCCACCCGCGATGCGGTACAGGCATGCGAATGCACCGACGGATGCCCGTCGTGCGTGCACTCGCCCAAGTGCGGTAACGGAAATGACCCACTCGACAAGGCGGGCGCGGTTCTCGTCCTCAGCGCCGTGCTGGACGCGATCGGCACTGGGGACTGAGAACCGGCCCACCGCGTCAGGACACCGACGCGTGCTCCCCCGCTGCCCGTTCGGCGGCCAGCAGCGCGGCGCGCTCCTCGCGACGCTTCGCCTGCTCCGCCGGATCGGGCACGGGAACCGCTGCCAGCAACCGCTTGGTGTACGGATCCTCCGGGGACCGCAGGATGCGATCGGTCCGATCGAATTCGACGAGCTTGCCGGAACGCATCACGGCGATCCGCCGGGCGAGTACCTCGACCACGGCGAGGTCGTGGCTGATGAACAAGCAGGCGAAACCGTATTCGCCCTGCAGTTCCTTGAACAGCTCGAGCACCTTCGCCTGGACGGACACATCCAGCGCGGAGGTGGGCTCGTCCGCCACGAGGAGCGTCGGTTCGAGAGCGAGCGCTCTTGCGATGCCCACACGCTGGCGCTGCCCGCCGGAGAGCTGATGCGGATACCGGTTGCGCATGTCACGCGGCAGACGGACCTGATCGAGGAGTTCCTCGACCTTCTTGTCCCGCTGGCCGCGATCCATCTCGGTGTGCAGCAGCATCGGCTCACCGATGGACTGCCCGATCGGCCAGCGCGGATTGAGCGACGAGCCCGGATCCTGGAACACGATGCCGACCTTGCGCCGCACCGCGCGAAGATCGCGCGTCGACATCTTCGTGATGTCGGTGCCCGCGACGGACAACGAACCGGAATGCAGCTTCAGCAACCCGACCGCGGCCTTGCCGATGGTCGATTTTCCGGAGCCGGATTCTCCGACGAGTCCGACGACCTCTCCGGGTTCGATATTGAGGCTGACCCCGTCCACCGCGCGGAAACCACGGTTGCGGCGAGCACCGGGATACTCGATCACCGCGTCGGTGATGTCGAGCGCATACTGCACGTCGGGGGTGTCGTCGGCGCCGGCTTCACCGACGCGTGAACCGAGGTGGGGCACCGAGGCAAGCAGTTCCCGGGTGTAGGCGTGCCCCGGCTTGTTGAAGATCTGGTCGGCCGTGCCCTGCTCGACGATGGCACCGTCTCGCATGACGATCATGCGGTCGGCCATATCGGCGACGACGCCCATGTCGTGCGTGATGAGCACGATCGCCGCGTCCACCCGCTCGCGCAGATCCCGCATCAGCTGCAGGATCTCCGCCTGCACGGTGACGTCGAGCGCGGTGGTGGGCTCGTCGGCGATGAGCACAGAGGGCTCGGATGCCAATGCCTGGGCGATCATCGCGCGCTGTCGCTGCCCACCCGAGAGTTGGTGCGGGTAGTACTTCACCCGCTTCTCGGGTTCGGGCATATCCACGAGCCGGAGCAGCTCGATCGCGCGCTCCTTGGCCTGCGCTTTGGACATGTCGGAGTGCGAGCGGATGGCCTCGGTGATCTGCCACCCGATGGTGTAGACGGGGTTCAGGGCCGTCATGGGCTCCTGGAAGATCACGGCAATATCCTTGCCGCGTAACGAGTTCAGCTCGCGTTCCGTCAGGCCGACCAGTTCACGGCCGTCGAGGGTGATGCTGCCCGTGACCCGGCTGCTGTCGGCGAGCAGACCCGGTACGGCCATCGCCGTCGTGGACTTACCCGAACCGGATTCACCGACGATCGCCAGGATCTCTCCCCGCGCCACCTCGAACGAGACGTCACGGACGGCCGGTTTCCAGGTCTTGTCCACCTCGAAATCGATGGTCAGACCGGACACCCCGAGAATCGCGGTGCCGGAGGTGGTCTGCTCACTCGTGTCGACGAGACTCATTGCGTCAGCTCCGTTTCGGGTCGAGCGCGTCACGCAGCGCATCACCCATGAGAATGAAGGCCAGCACCGCGACCGACAGGAAGGCTGCCGGGAACAGCACCAGGTGCGGCGAGGACGAGAGGTAGCTCTGACCGAGGTTGATCTGCAAGCCCCACGAGATGGCCGGCATCTGAAGACCGATACCGAGGTACGACAGCGCCGCTTCCGCGGCGATGAACGTACCGACGGCGATCGTGGCGTAGACCAGAACCGCGGTCAGCGCGTTCGGCAGAATGTGCCGAACCAGGATGCGGAAGGTCGAGGCGCCCAGCGCCTGGGCAGCCTGCACGTACTCGCTCTGCTTGATCGCGATGACGGAGGAGCGCACCAGGCGCATCGCCGTCATCCAGCCGAAGACGATCAGTGCCAGCGCCACCGTCCAGACGGTCCGCTCCGTCGTCACTGTCAGCAGCACCAGCGCGCCGAGCAGAAGCGGGATACCGAAGAAGATATCGGTGAAACGGGCGAGTGCGCTGTCGAGGAAGCCACCGAAATAGCCTGCGAGCGCACCGATCAGCACACCGATGACCAGGACGCCGATCACTGCGACTAGTCCGATGCTCAGGGAGACGCGGGCACCGTAGATCACGTTCGCGTAATAGTCGCAGCCCTGAAGGTCCGTTCCGAACCAGTGCTGCGCACTCGGTGGCAGACGGGTGTCGGACAGGTTGCACGCCCGAGGATCGATTCCGCGGGCGAACACTTGCGGCACCAGCGCCATGAGCACCAGGAGTGCCGTAACGACCGCGCCGAACCAGAAGAACGCACTGCGGCGCAATTTCTTCCACGCGTTGCCCCACAGGCTCGCCTGGCCGACGAGCTCTACGACCTCACCCGTCATGACGTTGCCGGGCTCGCCTTCCTGCACGGCATGCGTACGGGCGGCTTCGACATTATTGGAATCCATACCACTACTCGTATCTGATCCGGGGGTCGAGGAACGCGTACAGCATGTCCACGACGAGGTTGAAGAAGATGTAGAAGAAGACCATCAGCGTGACGATGCCGACGACCACTGCACCTTCCTGTCTCTGTACGGCGTCGAAAATCGCGCGGCCCAGACCGGGAATGTTGAACACCGATTCGGTGATGATGGCACCGCCGAGCAACGCGCCGATATCGGCACCGATGAACGTGACCACGGGAATCAAGCTGTTACGCAGCGCATGCCGGACCACGATCCGGCGATAGCCGACGCCCTTCGCCCGCGCGGTGCGAATGTAGTCGGCGGCCATCGACTCGGACACAGCGGTGCGGGTCAGTCGCGCGACGTACGCCATGGACAGCGACGCGAGCACCAGGCCGGGCAGCACGAAGCTGTGCCAGCCGTTGTGGATTCCGGCGATCGGGAACAGGCCCAGCTTGTATCCGAGGAAGTACTGGGAGACGAAGCCGAGGACGAACACCGGGATCGACACCAGCATCGTCGAGGAGACGAGCACCAGATTGTCGAAGAACGAGTTGCGGCGCAGGGCTGCGAGCACACCGGCCGTGATGCCGATGACGATTTCGAAGGCGACGGCCACTGCTGTCAACTGCATGGTGACCGGCAGTCGCTGCGCGATCGTGTCGAGCACAGGCCGTCCGGAGAAGTCGGAACCGAAGTCGCCCTGGAGAAGTCCGCCGACGTACTTGAGGTACTGGACGAAGAACGGATCGTCGAGGTTGTATTGGGCTCGGAGTTGCGCCATGACGGCGGGAGCAAGCGGGCGATCGCCCGCGAGCGCGCGAATGGGGTCGCCCGGAAGGGCGTAGACCATCGCGAAAATCAGAAGAGAGGCGCCGATCAGGACCGGAATGGTCAGCAGCAATCGGCGCGTGATGAAGCGACCCACTGGGTTCTCCTATACGGAACAGAATGTCCTACACGGTGGTGGGGTGCCTCGCTTCGCGAAACACCCCACCACTCGTCACTCAGTTGACCGTGACGTCTTCGACCACGATGTCACCGAATGCGTCGATCTTCACGTTGCTCAGGCGGTCGCTCGTAACGACCTGGTTGAGGCCGTAGAACAGCGGCGTGGCGGGAAGGTCGCGGAACAGGATGTCCTCGGCCTTCTGGTACTCCGCCGTGGCAGCCTCGAGCGAGTCGGCGTTGTTACCGGCCGACAGGGCAGCGTCGAATTCGGGGTTGCTGTAGAAGCTCATGTTCGAGCCACCGGGCGGCAGTGCCGCGGTGCTGTAGACCGGCGCGAGGTAGTTGTACAGCGACGGGTAATCCATGATCCAGCCCATCCGGAACGGACCGGTCATGCCCTTCTCGTCCTGCAGCGGCAAGTACTGAGCGAACTGCAGATCTCCGCGCAGCGCGTACTCGACACCGAGGTTGGTGCGGATCTGGTTACCGACCGCGGTCATCCAGGTGTCGTGCCCGCCACCGGCGTTGAACCACAGATCGACAGGCTGGCTGCGATCGAAACCGGCCTCGTCGAGCAGCTTGTTCGCCTGCTCGACATTCAGTTCGCACTTGGCGCCGCAGGCGTCCGCGCGGTACCCGTCGACGACAGGCGATCCGAAGGACGTCGCCGGGGTGCGCGTGTCGGAGAAGATTGCCTGCGTGATGGCCTGGCGATCGATTGCCATCGAGAAGGCTTCGCGCACACGCGGATCGGAGAATCGCGCATCGTAAGTGGGGAAGGCGAGCGACGTGATGTCGGCACGGGCACGCTCGTGGTAGCGATCACCGAACTCGTCGCGGGCTGCCGCATAGGCGTCCGGCGGCAAGTCCAGCATCACATCGAGGCCACCGGCCTGAACATCGGTGTAGCCGGTTGTCAGTTCGGTGTAGACCTTGAACTGCACGCCATCCGACTGCGCGGCATTCTCACCGGCGTAGTCGTCGTACTTGGTCACGGTGAAGCCCTGGCCCTCGATGAAGTCCTCGTCGGCCTTGAACGGGCCGTTACCGATCGGACGGCGGCCGTAGGCCTCGGGATCGGCGAAGAAGGCTTCGGGCAGGGGCAGGAACGCCGTGTACCCGAGGGTGAGCGGGTAGATCGCGAACGGTTCCTTCAGCTCGACCGAGATGGTCGAGTCGTCCACTGCTTTCAGACCGGACATGGTGGTCGCGGCCGGCTCGCCACCTTCGGCGGCCTGCAAGTCGTCGTAACCCTTCACGTTCTCGAAGAAGTACGACGCGCCGTATGCGTTGGTGCTCAGCGCGGTGTAGTTCCACGCGTCGACATACGACTTGGCGTTTACGGGGGTTCCGTCGTGGAAGGTCCAGCCCGGCTTCAGCTTGATGGTCCAGTTGACCTGGTCCTCGGACTCGACCGACTCGGCGACGCCGGTGTACTCGACCTCGCTGGTCTCGTCGTTGTACTTCACCAGCGGTGTGAACAACGACACGAGGACCTGATGCCCCTCGGACTCGGTGGTGTTGCCCGGAACCAGCGGGTTCTCCGGCTGATCGATGTACAGGCTGTAGATGCCCTCACTACTACTACCGGCAGCCGTATCGCCGCCACAGGCGGCAAGCATGCCGACGGCTACGAAGCCCGCCGACACTACCGCGATCGCGCGCTTGATCCTCAAAATCAACCCTTCCTCAGCCCCAACGAGACAGCGTCGCTGTCCACGAAGTCCGTGACGATCCACGGTGCGGTGTGGGCCACACGGATGAGCGTGAGGCCCGGAACGCCGGTTGACTCTAGACACATGCCTAGCGAAGGCAACGTTCCCTCCCGGGGTAGGGAAACCCTCGCGGCCCATCGAAATTCTGCGGCAACGCACCGTGGGAGGGTCCTCTCGGAAGGTTGGACAGGCCGAGACGGCGTGCGCGACAACGAGTGACGTCACGCGGCAATACATCACATTTGCCCGGTTCCACACCCCTCGATCGACGCGCGGATTCGCACCGTCGCATTTAATGTGATGGATATCACATGTAACGGCAATCGTAGCGCTCCTATCGGGCCTGTCGAAGACTCTTTTCACCCCCCGGACGCCTCCGCTGGACCCGCTCGTGCCACGGCTGTTGCCACTTCACCGCCGAACAGCGACGACACCGCGGCTGTCAACTCAATTACCGCGTACCAGCCGTCGATCTCGCACCGCCGCACCTGTACGTGCATGCGCGTCACGATCGGTTCGGCCACTTCGCACGCCGCCCCGACGCCTCGGTCGAGCGACGACGCGACGGCCAACGCCGCCAGGTCTGCCGCGGCCTGCAGCCGGTGTCGTACCACCACAACCGATCCGACGTGCAGAACGGTCGCGGTGATCGCGATCAGCGCGGCCATGATGCAACATCCGAGGATGCTGGCACTGCCACCCTCCTCGCGCAGATCCACCCGCATCACGACACCTCCCCCGGTTCACGGACCGCAACGGCGTCGGCCGTCAAGGTCACCATCGGGAGCAGCGGCGCGTCGACGCTGACGGTTGCTACGACGAGGTCGTCTTCCACGCTCACCTCGATGTGCGCGCCCGGCGGCGCGACCCGAGCAGCCACCTCGACCGCCCGGGCCTCGTCACCGCGCGCTACCAGTCGGGCCGCCTCACGGGCAGCGTCCTGGCACTGCACCTGCTGCGAAACACAGAGCACCGCACCGAGACACAACGTCAGAACCGTGACCAGTGAGGCGATCGCGAGCGCCGCCTCGACGGTCACACCACCCTCGTCCCGCGCAGCAGCGCGACGAGTAAGAGCCCACCCCGTCACACCGAGGTGTTGAGGGCTCGTTCGACGATGCCGGTCAGCGCCGACACGATTCCATCCCCGGTGACGACCGTGTACAACACGGCGCCGAATGCCGCCGCGGCAATAGTGCCGATGGCATATTCGGCCGTCGACATACCGTCGTCGCCGGCCGCCACCTTCACAACACGGCGGGCGAACGACCGATCTTCTTCTGCGGATTCAACGAACACGAAACTCCCCTTTCTACCGATGCGGACGGTCCGCATCGGCGTCACAACAGCCCTGATCCCAGGACGCCCCGGGCCAAGCCGATCACCACCGGCACGATTCCCAGGCACACGAAGGCCGGGAGGAAACACAGGCCGAGTGGCCCGCTCACGAGCACGCCGGCGCGTTCGATATCGCCTGCGGCCTTGTCCTCGGCCTCCGCGCGATGCCGCGCGGCGAGTTCGGACACGATGTCGGACAGTGGGGCACCGGATCTCGCCGATCTCCTGGCTGCGCGAGCGAAGTCTTCGAGGACTGCGCCGCCTTCCGCCGACCACGCATCGGCCGGGTCTGCACCGAGTTTCAGGCGGTCGGCTCCCCGCCGGAGCGCTGCGCCGAGCACGGGCGGCGCGGACTCCGCAACCACACCCGCCGCGGATGCGGCAGGCATCCCGGCCCGCAGGCACGCCGCGAAGAGATCGAACGCGGCGGCGATCGCATACGGATCCTGTGCGGTATCGGCCGCGACACTCTGAGGAGGGCCCGGCGATCCGTGCACGGCATGTAACCGGTGAGTCCCCGCGTCGGGTACCGCGACCAGCGCCGCGGCAAGACACAACGACGGCAACACCATCGAGCCGGTCATCGGCCGACCCTGTCGGCGATGCGGTCGGTCCACAGCAATCCGGCGCACACGAGCACCGTGCCGAGCACCAGCAGCACGGCACCGAGCCCGTCGCCGAGGAGCGTCGTCAGCGGTGATGCCCCCATGAGCTGGCCCAGTGCCACACCGAGCACGGGTAGCGCAGCGAGAACCGTTGCGGTGGCGCGCGCACCGGCCAGACCGGCATTCGTTCGCGTCCGGATCCGCATCCGGGCGGCGAGATCGGAGCGAGCGGCCGATAACAGTTCCGCGAGCGCCAAGCCGTGACGGTCGGAGACCGACCATGCGTCGGCTACCCGGACGAGGCTCTCGCCGATCCCGGTGGAGTCGAATTCACGTGCTGCCCCCAGCAATCCGTCGGAGGCAGATCCGCCCAGTCGCGCCCTGGCCGCCGCAACCCGCAGCGAGTCCGAGGTCGGCCCGGTGGTTTCGCTCGCAGCCGTGTCACATGCGTCGGCGGGATGCGCACCGACCTGCAGCTCCGCGATCACCATGTCGAGGCCCGAAAGCAGCATCCGACGGTCGGTGTCGAGCCGCGTCGCCCGCTGTCGACGACGCAGCCGGAACAGGATCGTCGCCGCTGCGACCACCACCGCGGCGGCTGCGCCCGCGCCCACGAGAAAGGCACCGGCAGACGCGACGACGACCGCGCAGAGCACTCGATTCGGACGACGCCGGGTCGCCCGCAGTACAACGGTGTGTTTTTCGAGCCGTCGGCGCGCGTCGATACCGGGAGCAGCGAGCACGGCGGCGGCCAGGCACAGTACGGATTCGGTCACGCGCCCTCCCTCGACCGCAGGATCCGTTCGAGTCGTTCACCACCCGGCACGGTGCCACCGACGAACGTCCACGCAGGCACGACCAGGACCCCAGCGATGGGGTCGCGCTCCACGACTCCGATCTCGACGAGTCTCCTGGCCCCGTCGGGAGCTCGGTGGACATGCAGGATCACCTGGACCGCGGCGGCCAACTGACTGTGCAGGGCACTGCGATCGAGTCCGCCGAGGGCCGCGAGCGCTTCGAGTCGGGCGGGCACCTCGTCGGGCGAGTTCGCGTGCACGGTGCCCGCACCGCCGTCGTGTCCTGTGTTCAGCGCTGTCAGCAGGTCGACCACCTCGGCGCCCCGCACTTCACCGACCACGATCCGGTCCGGGCGCATCCGCAGCGCTTGACGCACGAGGTCGCGCACGGTGACCTCCCCGACGCCCTCGACGTTGGGTGCGCGGGCGACGAGACGAACCACGTGCGGGTGATCCGGCACGAGTTCGGCCGCGTCCTCGACGCACACGATTCGTTCGGTGCGGTCGACAGCGCCGAGTAACGCCGCAAGAAGGGTGGTCTTTCCCGCGCCGGTGCCACCGACGACGAGGAAGGCGAGACGCCCCGACACGATCCGCCGGAGCAAACGGTAGGCGTCGGGATGCACCGCTCCACGCTCGACCAGCGCGTCGAGCCCCTGCGTTGCCGGTCTCAACACGCGTAGCGACAGGCACGTTCCGCCCTGGGCGACGGGAGCGAGCACAGCATGCAGACGGACACCGAACTCACCGTGTCCGGGGAGACGACCGTCGACCCACATCTGCGCGTCGTCGAGTCGGCGACCGGCGAACAGCGCGAGACGCTGGGCGAGACGGCGGACCGCAGCCTCGTCCGGAAAGGTCACGGACGTGAGTGTCAGGCCACCGCCGCAGTCCACCCATACCCGGTCGGGCGCGGTGACCAGCACGTCGGTCACGGTGGGGTCGGCGAGGAGCGCTTCGAGTGGGCCTGCTCCGGTGAGCTCGGTCTGGAGGTGGCGCAGTGCGACGAGAAGATCGGTGTCGCCGAGCACTCCCCCGGCTTCGGCGCGCAGCGCGGTCGCGACCCGTGCGGGTGACAGTTCTCCAGGCTCTGCAGCGAGCCGATCACGTACCCGGTCGAGCAATTCGGCGTCCAGGACGTCGTTCATGCGGCATCCCTGGACCCGGCGTGCACGGACGAGTCGAAGACCTCGAGAGCGGCGACGACGAGCGGCGACCGCTGCCGGAGTCGCAGACCTCCGCGTTCGAGGGCTTCTGCGAGCCCGGGTTGAGCACGCATCGCGGCCAACAGCGGCAGTCCCACCACTGCCGCGACGTCGGTGGCGCGGAGCCCGCCGGGCGCGGGTCCACGCACGACGACTCCCGCCGTGGTGGCGCGGTCCCTGAGCCAGTCCCCAGTACGGGCAGCCGACAACGCGCCGCTCACCCGCGCCTGGGTGACGAGGACGGTGGTGTCGGCTGCAGCGATCGCGGCGTCGGCAACCTCGTCGAACGTGCGGGCCACGTCGCAGACCACGATCGCACCTGCACGGCGTACCGCTTCGAGGACGGCGGTGAGCGGGGCTGCCCCGATGCTCTCGGCGCCGCGGTCTCCGGCGAGCACACCCACGCCGGGGAGCCATTCGGGTACGGCGTCGCGCAGGGCGCGGGCGGAGACGCTGCCCGAGTCGACGGTCAGGCCCGACCATCGGATGCCGGGACGTTCTTCGAGCCCCGTCAGGATGTCCAGGCCCGCTCCGAAGGGGTCGGCGTCGACGAGAAGGACACCGCCGGGTGTGCCCCGCGCGGCGGCCGCCCACGCGAGCGCAGCAGCGAACGTCGACGCGCCTGCTCCACCGTGACCGCCGACCACCGCGAACACGGTGCCTCCGCCCGCTTCGGGTTCGGCGGCGGCGCCGAGCACTGCAAGCAGTTCCACTTCGTCGTCGGGCAGACCGAGAACGTGTTCGGCACCCACCGTCGCGGCGGCCTGCCACTCGCCGAGGCCGGGTGCGCCGGGGCAGACCAGCACGATCCCCGATCTGCGGGGCAGCGCAGCGGCGCACATGAGTGCTTCGTCGCGGTCGACCACGATCAGGCCTGCATCCAGCCATGCACGGCGCCGCGGCACGGTGGTCTCTTCGGCGAGCTGCCGGTCTGCTGCCGCTGCGACACGACGCAGGCTTGCCAGGAGGGTCGAGTCGCCGATCAGCGCGAGGACGTCGTTCATGCCGCTCAGAGTGCGCGGTCGGCTACCGGCGTGGAAGGCCCATTCGCCGGTTTCGCCGAATCTGTGGATGGATCAGGTGCCTGTGGACAACTCGGGCCGATTCGCATGCCATGGCCGAGAGACGTCGGTTGAACAGGTAGAAACAGGTCCGGCAAAACGGGTCCGGACAAAAGGACGACCCTCGCCAGGGGGGGGAGGAGGCGAGGGCCGTCGGAGTTCAGCCCCGGGGGGTCGGGCTGAACACTGCCTGGATATCCAGACTGACGCGATACTACACCTTCCATACTCGGTGTTTGCAAGTTCAAGCATCGGCGTGGCGCGGCGCTCTCCGGGCTCCGCAAGTGGCACCGAGGGCCCTATGGTGGAGAACGTGACAGACGCGACCGCGGATCCCTCCGAGTCCCGACGAATCGCCGCCTTCTTCGACCTCGACAAGACCGTGATCGCCAAGTCGAGCGTTCTCGCCTTCACGCGCCCGTTCTTCGAACACGGCCTACTGAGTCACCGCGCGGTGCTCTCGAGCAGCTACGCGCAATTGCTGTTCGTACTGTCCGCGGTCGACCAGGATCGGGTCGACCGGATGCGTGAGCACATCGCACAGATGTGCAAGGGCTGGGATGTGGAGCAGATCCGGTCGATCGTGGAGGAGACCCTCGACGAGATCGTCGAGCCGTTGGTGTATGCGGAAGCCAAGGACCTGATCGCGGACCACCGCGCCCGGGGACACGATGTGGTGATCGTGTCGGCATCGGGCGAGGAGGTCGTCACGCCCATCGCGCAGGCACTCGGTGCCTCGTACAGCACGGCCAGCCGGATGCGGATCGTCGACGGGCGCTACGCCGGGGAACTCGAGTTCTACTGTTTCGGCGAGGCGAAGGGCACCGCCATCCGTGAGCTCGCAGTGAGCCACGGCTACGACCTGACGCGCTGTTACGCGTACTCGGATTCGGCGACCGACGTGCCGATGCTGCAGGCGGTCGGCAAGCCGCGCGCAGTCAATCCCGACCGCGTATTGCGTCGCATCGCAAACGAAAATAGCTGGCCCATACTGGGGTTCACCCGACAGGTGCCGCTGTCGCGGCGAGTCCGGCCGTCGGCGAAAGGGCTCCTCAGGCTCGCCGCCGCGGGAGCCGCGGCGGCGTTGATCACCGGTGCCGCAATCTACCTCGCCGGACGCAGGCAGGAACTCGGACGCCCCCCTCGCCTCATCCCGACCCCCGGCTGAATCTTTCCGCACCAGGGGTCTTGCCGACTCGGAAAGTACGGGGTACAAATGAGTTACGGAAACACGGAAGGCCTAGAGCGAATCGGAAGAGAAGATTCGATCTCCCGCCCGCGTTTCCCAGCACGGACACCGAGTACCCACGCGGAGCCGATGCCACTATAAGGGCAGAAGCGTTGTGGGCCTGCGAGTTCCGAGTTCTCGAAGGCAAGACCCTCGCACCCGTTGCGAGGAGCGAACCCCCGACACCCGGATCATCGCCGAGGCCGTTGACACACAACCCACACCAGCACGCATGGTAACCCGGAAAGTCCGTGCTAGCGGGTGGCGCACCGATCACGATCGGCGTGCCACCCGCTTTTATTTCTCAATCGAAGTATTCTGCGCTGCAATTGATTCCGATGCGATCAATTCCGCAGCGTGCAACGATCCTCAGTTTCCGCCGAACGCCTCGGCGATCGACGTTGCCTCGCGGGCGCCGGCCTCGAGCGCACCGCAGCAGAAGATCACCCAGCCGCCGACACCCCCCTCGTGGCCCTGACCAAACCCCGCGATCCCGTCGCGATAGGCCTGCGCTCGCCGCATCCACGTCACTTCGGGCACGCCGAGGTTGTGGGTGTCGAGTCCGGAAGCCACACACACCAGGCGCGACGCTGCACGCGCCACGAGACCGTCGGCGACGCCGAAGGGGCTCAGGGAACAGAGCTCGCCGTGCACCACGGCGGCGAGGACCGGGGCGGGAACAGCAGTTCCTCCCGTGACCAGCTGAGCGAGGCCGTCGAGACGCTCCGCAACTCCCGGAGCCGAGCGTGGCCTACCCAGCTGCTCGGGGTCATCCACCAGGTCCGCCGCCGCGAGCAGGTGCAAGCGAGCAAGAGCCTGCAGCGGTGCACGGCGCCAGGTCGACACCTGATTCGCGAGCGCGTCACCGTCGAGGGACTGCGCGACCCGCAAGGCACCCGAGAGCACCGGGTCACCGGTTTCCCCCGGGGACGGAAGCTCGGTGGATCCACCGTCGATCGCCGCCGATGCTCGCGCAGCCCGCACCGAGGCCTCGGCCGCGGTGTTCGGCCAGCCACGACGGTTGGTGCGGTGGCGGTGGACCTCGGCGAGGGCGTCACGCGCGCGGTCTGCCGCGTCGCGCACGCCGGGGAGATCGAGGATGGGCTGAAGCGGATCGGTCACGGTCTCGAACGGTACCGGCGCGCGCCGCGAACACCACCTACGGCCCATCGCCGGCCTCATCGGCGGCCACTCGTCGCCGCTGCCGACCGCCTGTCGCGCGACAACGACCGATCAGCGCATGTGAGCAGGTTGCAGCAGCGTGCAACGATGCGATCCGCATCACAGGTGACTACGCTCACTAGAGCCCGAACCGTTTGCCACGACCCGGAAAGAGGCCAACTCACCATGACGAGCGCAGCCCAGGACCACGACCAGCAGGCATTCCCGCCGAGCGCAGAGTTCGCTGCCACCGCCAACGCAGGTCCCGAGTTGCAGGCCGCCGCCGACGCCGATCGGCTGGCGTTCTGGGACACCCAAGCCCAGCGACTCGATTGGGCCGCCCCCTGGACACAGGTGCTCGACTGGTCCGATGCGCCCGTCTCGAAATGGTTCGTCGGGGGTTCCCTCAACGTCGCCTACAACTGCGTCGACCGGCACGTCGAAGCAGGCAACGGCGACCGCGTCGCGATCCACTTCGAGGGCGAACCCGGCGATACCCGCGCCCTGACCTACAACGACCTGCTCGCCGAGGTCTCGCAGGCCGCGAACACCTTCACCGAACTCGGTCTCGTCACCGGCGACCGCGTCGCGATCTACATGCCGATGATCCCCGAAGCCATCGTCACCATGCTCGCCTGCGCCCGCCTCGGACTGACCCACTCCGTCGTCTTCGCCGGCTTCTCCGCCACCGCGCTGCGTTCACGCATCGACGACGCCGAAGCCAAACTTCTCGTCACCGTCGACGGCCAGTGGCGCCGTGGTCAGGCTGCCCCCCTCAAGACCGCCGCCGACGAAGCCGCCCAGGGGGCCGCGTCGATAGAACATGTCCTGGTGGTCAAGCGCACGGGCATCGACGTCGAATGGACCGACGGCCGCGATCTCTGGTGGCACGAGACGGTCGAGAAGGCCTCCCCCGAACACACTCCGGAGGCATTCGACGCCGAGCACCCGCTGTTCATCCTCTACACCTCCGGCACCACCGGAAAGCCCAAGGGCATCGTCCACACTTCGGGCGGCTACCTCACGCAGGTCTCGTACACCCACCACTACGTGTTCGACCACAAGCCGGGCAAGGACGTCTACTGGTGCACCGCCGACATCGGCTGGGTCACCGGACACTCCTACATCGTGTACGGGCCTCTCTCGAACGGTGCCACCCAGGTGGTCTACGAAGGCACCCCCAACTCCCCGAACGAGCACCGGCACTTCGAGATCATCGAGAAGTACGGGGTGAGCATCTACTACACCGCCCCCACGCTGATCCGCACCTTCATGAAGTGGGGCCGCGAGATCCCCGACGCCCACGACCTGTCGTCGATCCGGCTGCTCGGCTCGGTCGGCGAGCCGATCAACCCCGAGGCGTGGCGCTGGTACCGCGAGGTCATCGGCGCAGGCAAGACCCCGGTCGTCGACACCTGGTGGCAGACCGAAACCGGTGCGATCATGATCTCCCCGCTGCCCGGCGTCACCGCCACCAAGCCGGGCTCCGCCATGGCACCGCTGCCCGGCATCTCCGCGAAGATCGTCGACGACGAAGCCGCTCCGCTCGGCGCGGGAGGCAACGGCTACCTGGTTCTCGACGAGCCGTGGCCGGCGATGCTCCGCGGCATCTGGGGCGACCCGCTGCGTTACCGCGAAACCTACTGGTCCCGCTACGAGGACCAGGGCTGGTACTTCGCGGGCGACGGCGCCAAGTACGACGAGGACGGCGCGCTGTGGGTTCTCGGCCGCGTCGACGACGTCATGAACGTCTCCGGGCACCGCATCTCCACATCCGAAGTGGAATCCGCCTTGGTGAGCCACTCCGCTGTCGCGGAAGCCGCGGTTGTCGGAGCGGCCGACGACACCACCGGCCAGGGCATCGTCGCGTACGTGATCCTGCTCGAGCACGTCGAGAACACCGGCGATCAGCTCATCAAGGAACTGCGCGATCACGTCGCAGTCGAGATCTCCCCGATCGCGAAACCGCGGCAGATCACCGTCGTGCCCGAGCTGCCCAAGACCCGCTCCGGCAAGATCATGCGACGCCTGCTCCGCGATGTCGCCGAGGGTCGTGAACTCGGCGACACCTCGACCCTCGTCGACCCCGCGGTCTTCGACGCCATCCGCAAGAAGTAACCCGCTCGTCACGGCGCCCTCCCGGAATCGGTCTCCGCGAGGGCGCCGTGTCGTCGGAGGCGGCGAACCTCCCGAAATCAGGAAAGCCGCCGTCCTTGCCATGTCACTCGTCGCTTCTGCACCACGATCAGCGCTACTGTTACGGCGTGGGCGAGCCCCACCGCAAGCAGAACGAACCAATCCGAAGGGGTCGACTAGTGAGCGTCACGAACGGGAACCGGCCGGGAGACGGGGCGCCGAGCAGCATCTCGGGCATTCCGCTGACGGAGGTACACACTCCGACCTCGCGGGACGCGAGCATCGGCGAACTCGTCCGTGACGCGACCGCGCAGGTGTCCACGCTGTTCCGCGCCGAAGTCGAACTCGCGAAGTCGGAGGTCACCGGCGAGGTCAAGAAGGGTCTGCAGGGCAGCCTCTTCTTCATCCTCGCCCTCGCTGTTCTCGTCTTCAGCTCGTTCTTCTTCTTCTTCTTCCTCGCCGAACTGCTCGACGTGTGGATTGCCCGCTGGCTGGCATTCCTGATCGTGTTCCTGATCATGGTGGTCGTCACGGCGATATTCGCGCTCCTCGGCTATCTGCGGGTGCGCAAGTTGCGAGCGCCGAACAAGACCATCGATTCGCTCAAGCAGACGAAGACGGTACTGCCGATGTCCGGCGACAACGCCGACGCACACCGCCCGCAGCACGCGGCCCGCTGACGCAGCCCGAACGATCACCACATTGTCCGCACCCGATCCGTCCACGGTCCGTTACGACGGGCCGTGGACCCACCGCGATATCCACGCCAACGGCATCCGACTACACACGGTCGAAGCCCACGGCACCGAGTCCGGCGCACCGTTGGTGGTATTCATTCACGGTTTCGGAGACCTGTGGTGGTCGTGGCGACACCAGCTCGAGGCCTTCGCCGACGACGGCCATCGCGCGGTCGCGATCGATCTGCGCGGCTACGGCGACAGCGACAAGCCGCCCCGTGGCTACGACGGCTGGACCCTCGCCGACGACGTCGCCGGACTGATCCGGGCCCTGGGTCACACCGAGGCTGTTCTGGTCGGCCACGCCGACGGCGGTCTCGTGTGCTGGGCCACCGCCGTTCTGCACCCGCAACTCGTTCGTGCGATTGCGGTCGTGGACTCCCCGCATCCGATTTCGCTCCGCGATGCTGCGATTCGCGACCGCGCGCAACGCAAGGCCCTCTTGCCCACCTTCCTCACCTATCAGCTCCCGTGGCGACCCGAACGGCTCCTCGTGCGCGACGACGGCACCGAGATCGAACGTCTCGTCCGCGTCCGCTCCGGCAGCGACTGGCAACGCAGCACGGACTTCGCAGATGTCATCGAGCGCCTGCGCTCGGCCGTCCAGATTCCCGGAGTCGCGCACTGCAGTCTCGAATACCAACGGTGGGCATTCCGTAGTCAGTGGCGACCCGACGGACGCCGGTTCATGAAAATCATGGACGTCACCCTGACCCTTCCCGTTCTGCAGTTGCACGGGGCGCTCGATCCGTACGTGATGGCCGCGACCCTACGTCGATGTGCGCGACACGCGCCCGGTCGGATCCTGAAGTTCATCGACGGCGCAGGCCACTACCCGCACCAGGAGAAGCCCGACGATACGACGGCTGCCCTCCTCGATTTCACCCGCGCTCTCTAGACCGCATCGGGCCCGGATCGAGTCACACGATGCACGCCCCGGTTCCGACGGCGGTGAACATCGAGTCGGCGACCGCGAGCTGACGGCTCACCTCGGATGCGGTGAGCGCGAAACCGGTATCGGCATCGTCGACAGCGGCGCCGAACACCATGCCCAGAATCCGCCCCTGCGGATCGACAAGCGGTCCGCCGGAGTTGCCCTGCTGGATCAGCCCGCGCAGCGTGTAGACCTCACGCTCGACGGTACCGCTGCGATAGATGTCGGGGCCCTGTAGATCCAGGGTCTCGCGGATACGGGCGGCACTGGCGGTGTACGGCCCACCACCCGGATACCCGAGGACGATGGCGTCGTCGCCCGAGTCGGCCGGGGTGGGCGAGAACGCGAGCGGTGTCGCAGTCAGTCCCGGAACCGCGAGGATCGCCACATCGACACCCGGATCGAACAGTACGACCTCCGCGTCGAGTGCACGTCCGTTGCTCTCGACGGTCACCGCCGCGGTCCCCGCGACCACATGCGCATTCGTCATGACACGTTCGGGCGACACCACGAAACCTGACCCTTCGAGCGCCTTCTGGCAGCTCGGGGCCACACCGTTGATGCGCAGCACGCTCGATTGCAACTGCGCCGGGATCTGTCCGTCGAGAAGAGTGCCGTCGGGAACGGCGACCTCGGCGATCGGTGTACGACCGAACGGCCCGATCACCTCGGGCAGTCCGGAGGTGTCGAGAAGCGCCGAGAATTCGTTGGGGATCGCCCGCATCCAGTCGGTCGCGAGATTGTCGACCGTGCCGAGAACACTCGAACCTCGTACCGCCGCGGAGACCTGTGTCTGCGCCGCGGAGGTCAGTGGGATGGCCAGCAACCACGCAGCGATGAGCACCGCGACGGATTGGAATCCGGCGCCGATCACGCTGTCGACTGTGCGAGCACTCGGACTGTGCATGCTGCTGCGCGCGGCCCGGCCGAGCACCATACCTGCGACTTCCCCGACCACCACCAGCACGATGATCAACACGATCCCCGCCAGGATCCGCAGCCGTCCCTCTTCGACGTGGACCAGAACGTGCGGTGCGATGAGGATGCCCGCCACAGCACCCAGCAGGACGCCGAGGAAGGCCAGCGCCGACGCCACCGCTCCCTGCCGCAGGCCGGACGACGCCGCGATGATCACGACGAGGACGATGACCAGGTCGATCCAGTTCGATCCGGTCATGCGTCGATCACTCCCGATTCGAGCTCTGCCTGCACCACTGCCAGATCACGGATGTCCCGGTGATCCCATTCGATCTCCCACCCCGACACCTCGAACAGGCCCGCGAGAACACCCGCGGTGAACCCCCACACGAGCATGCCGTCGACCTGGAACGCCGGGCCGCGATACCCCATCTCGTGGGAGACCTGGAATCTGTTGTCGGGATCGAGCAGGTCACGCAGAGGCACACGCACGACGCGAGCCGCCTCTGCGGGATCGACCACTCCGACCGGGCTCGGCTTCTCCCAATACGCAACGACGGGGGTCACGTCGAACCCCGACGGGGGTATGAACAGTTCGGGCAGCACCGACAGCGGGCGCACCCCGTCAGGGTCGAGCCCGGTCTCCTCCCACGCCTCCCGCAAGGCGGTCGCGATGGGGCCGTCGTCCTCGAGGTCGGCAGCACCACCGGGAAACGCGACCTGCCCGCTGTGCTGGCGCATGGTCGCGGCACGCTGGGTGAGCAACACATCGGCATCGGCAGGCAGGCCACCGCGGACGAGAGGGTCGGCCTCGGGCGATCCCCCGAACAGGACGAGCACCGACGCCTGGCGCGTGATCGTCCCGTGCGGAGCCGCGCGGGTCAGGATGGGGTTGAGTCCGTGCGGATCGGTGGGCATGCTCGTAGCCACACCCCGTAACCAATACGGCATCATGCGACAACCCCCAGATGTGTCTCGACAACCTCGGCCACCTCGTCGGCAGTGCGGAACGGCTGGGGCAGCACCTTGGCGACCGAACCGTCGGCGCGCAGGAGCACCGTGACGGGCAGTACCGCCGGCGCGGCCACCGCAGCCTGCACGCGGCCCGAACCGTCCTGCACACCGGGTAGCCGGACGTCGTATCGAGCGAGCCGCTCGAGCGCATTCGCCTCGTTGGGATCGGTGTGCACGGTCACCACCGACACCGCCTCACCCGCGCGGAGCGCGTACTCCTCGAGCACCGGAAGTTCTTCGGCACACGGAGCGCACCACCACGCCCAGAGGTTGACGACCGCGGGTCGTCCGGCGAGGCCGGCTGCGAGGTCGACGGAGCTACCGTCGCCGACGCACTCGAACACCGATCCGGCGAGCGGTCCCTCCGGAGCTGCCCCCGTCGGAGCCGGGCACGACTGCAGGTCCGCGGCGGCTCGCAACGGGGCGAGTGCCTGCGCGTCGTCCTGGGACCGACGGTCGACGGGTGCCGCGGACGTGCCCGGAGCGTCGGTGTCGGGCGGGTCGGAGGTGTCGCTGCCGCGGGGCCAGATGGCGACGATCAACGCGATCACGACGATCAATGCTGCCAGGCTCCAACGGCCTGCACTCGAAGGACGCACCGTCACCTCCCGGCCAGCTCGAGCAGGTGCTCGGTCTCCGGTCCCTTCACGAGCCCAGCAGCGATCTGCGGATCGGTGGGCCCGATCCCGTAGGAGGGGCAGTCCTTCGCGAGCACGCACACTCCACATGCCGGCTTACGCGCGTGGCACACGCGCCTCCCGTGGAAGATCACCCGATGGGACAGCAAGGTCCATTCTTTGCGCTCGATCAACTCGCCGATCAGATGCTCGATCTTCACCGGGTCGGTTTCATCCGTCCACTTCCACCGGTTCACGAGGCGCCCGAAGTGGGTGTCGACAGTGATTCCCGGCACATCGAAGGCATTGCCGAGGACCACGTTCGCCGTTTTGCGGCCGATCCCCGGGAGGGTCACGAGGTCTTTCATCCTGCGCGGAACCTCGCCGTCGAAGCGCTCGAGCAACGCCTGGCCGAGGCCGATCAGCGAGTTGGTCTTGTTGCGGTAGAAACCGGTGGAACGGATGTACTCCTCGAGCTCGGCGCGGTCGGCTTCCGCATACGAGCGGGCGTCCGGGTAGCGGGCGAAGAGCGCGGGCGTGACCTGGTTGACGCGTACATCAGTGCACTGTGCGGACAGAATCGTCGCGACCGCCAGCTCGAGCGGGGTGGTGAAATCGAGTTCACAATAGACGTGCGGGAAGGCCTCGGCGAGGCGCCGGTTCATTCGCCGTGCACGCCGAACCAGGGCGAGCCGGGACTCCGGTCCCCGCACCCCACGTGGCCTGCGCGGGCTCCGTTCTGCGGCGCGAACAGGACTCTCTTCGAGGCTCTCGGACGGGGTCGGCTGCACCTGACCCACTCTACGTAAGGCGTCGGACGCGAACCGGGGGGTCGTGTCTGTTCTGAGATCTTGCCCGTGTTTACTTCCCGTCATGCAAGCTCTTGCTGTCGTACTTCTCCCAGTGCTGCTCATGCTGTTTGCACTCGCCATGGAAAGGGTCGAATCCCGATTGAGTCGATTGTCCGTGCGTCAGCAGGAGGTCGAGGAGTTCCTCGATCAGGCGGATCACGACGACGTCGAGGCCCTCGCCCGCGAGGGATTCCCCGGCGCATTGGCTCGATTCAACCGCCGGCGGCGACGCAGCGACACCACCGATTCCATCGACGCCCCGGATCTACTGGACACGAGCCGCGCGAGCTGACGCAAGTACCGGCCGGTAGCCTTCCAGGGCGGCCTCCGACATATCCGGACGGAATCCGTGGTGTCGGTCACTCACACATGCGGCAGGCACAGTAGACTTGGCGTTCGTACGCCGGACTGGTGAACCTCGCCGGGATGCCTGGACGTGCACACCGCCAGTCGAAGAACAACAAGAATCATCCCAAAAGGAGCGCACGTGGACGACGTCCTGACCAGAGCAGGCATCTTCCAAGGAGTCGAGCCCTCTGCGGTTGCGGCGCTGATCAAGGAGCTGCAACCGGTCGATTTCCCACGCGGCCACGTCATCTTCAACGAGGGTGAACCGGGCGATCGTCTATACATCATCGTCTCCGGCAAGATCAAGATCGGAAGACGCTCGCCCGACGGCCGCGAGAATCTGCTGACGATCATGGGCCCCTCCGACATGTTCGGTGAGCTGTCCATCTTCGATCCGGGCCCGCGCACCTCCACCGCCACCACCGTCACCGAGGTGCGTGCGGTGAGCATGGACCGCGAAGCACTCAAAGCGTGGATCGACCAGCGACCCGAGATCGCGGAGCAGCTGCTGCGCGTGCTCGCCCGTCGTCTGCGTCGTACCAACAACAGCCTCGCCGACCTGATCTTCACCGATGTTCCCGGTCGTGTCGCCAAGGCGCTGCTCCAGCTCGCGCAGCGTTTCGGCACGCAGGAAGCAGGTGCGCTCCGCGTGACCCACGACCTGACGCAGGAAGAGATCGCCCAGCTCGTCGGCGCATCCCGCGAGACGGTCAACAAGGCGCTCGCCGACTTCGCGCACCGCGGCTGGCTGCGGCTCGAAGGTAAGAGCGTGCTGATCTCGGATTCCGAGCGTCTGGCGCGTCGCGCCCGCTAGCGACAGCTCCGGAAATACTGCATACGAGTGAGGCCTGGACACCATCCGGTGTCCAGGCCTCACTCGTTCGTACTCGTCCGGCGGGTCTATCCGCGCAGATATGCCAGCTGCACATTCACCGACTTCTCTGCGGCACCCCACAGCGACTCGTCGACGTCGGCATACACGTGTTCGACGATCTGCCGTGCCGACGCGTCGTGGCCGAGGCTGCGCAATGCGCTCCGCACCTGATCCAGCCGGTCCTCCCGGTGCGCGAGGTACCGGCGAGCGATCGTCTCGAGGTCGGGCAGTTCCGCACCGTGCCCGGGCAGCACCGTGTACCCCGAGCCGAGTTCTATGTACGACCGCAACGACCCCAGGTAGTCACCGAGGTCACCGTCGGCGTCGTCGAGCACGGTGGTGCCTCGCCCGAGGATCGTGTCGGCGGTGAGGACACTGCGGTCGTCCTCGAGAACGAACGACAGGGAATCCGCCGTGTGCCCCGGCGTGGCGAGGACCCGGACGTGCAGTCCCGCCGCCTCGACGACGTCGCCGTCGGAAAGCCCGCTACCACCACCGTGCCGATGTTCGGGTGTCACGGCATGAACCGGGCTTCCTGTGAGCGCGGCGAAACGCTCACCGCCTTCGGTGTGGTCGAAGTGGCGGTGGCTGATGAGCGTCATCGCGACCGGGACCTGCGCGACACGCGCGAGGTGGTCCTCGTCGAGCGGTCCCGGATCGATCACGATGCACTCGTCGCTGCCCGGCGCGCGCAGGATCCACGTGTTGGTGCCCTCGAGGGACATCACCGACGGATTCTCGGCGAGCACCACCGCCGCGTTCTCGGTCACCTGCCGCAGCCGACCGTAGACAGGATGAACGAGTGCCATGATCAGCGCACCTCGACCATCAGCTCCACCTCAACGGACGCACCGAGCGGAAGTTCAGCGACACCGACGGCCGACCTCGCGTGAGCACCGGCCTCGCCGAAGATCTCACCCAGCAGTTCCGAGGCTCCGTTGACGACACCGGGTTGTCCGGTGAAACCGTCGGCCGAGGCCACGAATCCGACGACCTTGACGATGCGCACCACGTTGTCGATACCTACCAGGGCGTCGACTGCGGCCAGAGCGTTGAGCGCCGAGATGCGGGCAGCGGCTTTCGCGTCCTCAGCGGACACGTCGGCGCCGACCTTGCCTGCGTAGTTCAGGACGCCGTCGACCATCGGAAGCTGGCCGGAGGTGTAGACGGTGTTCCCGCTGCGCACAGCAGGCACATATGCGGCGACCGGCTTCGCGACCGGCGGCAGGGCGATCCCGAGGTCGGTCAGACGTGCGGTCCAGGTTTCGGCCATGCGGTCAGCTCTTCGGTCGCTTGAGGTATGCGACGTGCTGTTCACCGGTGGGTCCCTGCAGAACCGTCACCAGTTCCCACCCGTCGGAACCCCACGTGTCGAGGATCTGCTTGGTTGCGTGCGTGAGCAGGGGCACGGTTGCGTACTCCCACGTAATCAATTCACTCATGACCTGACCCTATCCGGCGCCTTTCCCCCTTGACGACTTATAGGCTCGTCACCGTGGCGACACAGACATCTCATTCCGGCACATGGCCGGCCAAGGCCGCGCGGGCACGACTGCACTTCGTGTCCGGTAAGGGTGGAACCGGGAAATCCACGGTCGCGGCGGCGATAGCACTTGCCCTCGCGTCGGGAGGCCGCAAGGTTCTGCTCGTCGAGACCGAGGGCAGGCAGGGGATCGCGCAGCTGTTCGACGTGGCGCCCCTACCTCCGGTGGAGACGAAGATCGCAACCGCCGAGGGAGGCGGAGTGGTCATGGCCCTCGCGATCGACATCGAGGCGGCGTTCCTGGAATACCTCGACATGTTCTACAACCTCGGGTTCGCGGGACGCGCGATGCGCAAGATCGGAGCGATCGAGTTCGCGACTACGCTCGCCCCGGGACTCCGCGATGTCATCCTCACCGGAAAGATCAAGGAGACGGTGGTGCGCACCGACAAGTCCGGTGAGCGCCTCTACGACGCGATCGTGGTCGACGCCCCGCCCACCGGCCGGATCGGCAGCTTCCTCGATGTGACGAAGGCGATGGCCGACCTCGCGAAGTCGGGGCCGATCCGCTCGCAGAGCGAAGGTGTGGTGCGGTTGTTTCATTCCGACGAGACCGTCGTGCATCTGGTGACACTGCTCGAGGCGCTGCCCGTGCAGGAGACATCCGACGCGGTCGACGAACTCGAGGCGGCCGACCTTCGGATGGGCACGGTGATCGTCAACAGGACCGAGCCCGAGCATCTGCCGGACGCACTCGTCGACGACGTCGCCGACGGCCGTATCCCCGGCGCATCCATCCGGGCCGCGTTCGAGCGGGTCGGGCTGACGCTGGCGGACGACGATTTCGCCGGTGTGCTCACGGAGACCATCGAGCATGCTTCGGTATTGCAGGCGCAGCAGGTCAGCGCTGCCCAACTCGACGATGTGAAGGTGGCCCGGATGTCTCTACCGTTGCTTGCGGACGGGGTCGACCTCGGTGGGCTCTACGAGCTTGCCGAGCTTCTTGCCGAGCAGGGCGTCCGATGACCGAGCGGACGGTGCGCACGGCACCGGTGCTCGATGTCGCGAAAATCCTCCACGATCCGGCGTCGCGGGTGATCGTGTGTTGTGGGTCCGGGGGTGTCGGTAAGACGACGACGGCGGCGTCGCTCGCGCTGCGTGCGGCAGAACAGGGCCGCAGGGTCGTGGTGCTCACGATCGATCCGGCAAGGCGGCTGGCCCAGGCACTCGGTGTGCAGACCCTCGACAACTCGCCACAGAAAGTGCCGCTCGAGCCCGGTACGACGGGCGAGTTGCACGCGATGATGCTGAACATGCGCCGCACGTTCGACGACATGGTCGTCGAACACTCGGCGCCGGAGAAAGCGCAGCAGATCCTCGACAACCCCTTCTATCAGACGGTGGCGTCGTCGTTCTCCGGTACGCAGGAGTACATGGCGATGGAGAAGCTCGGTCAGCTCGCCGCGAGCAAGGAATGGGATCTGATCGTCGTCGATACTCCGCCGTCGCGGAACGCCCTCGACTTCCTCGACGCACCGCAGCGTCTCGGCGCCTTCCTCGACGGCCGGATGATCCGTATCTTCACTGCCCCCGGTCGCGGACTCGGACGGATCGTCACGGGCGCGATGGGATTGGCGTTGAAGGCGGTGTCGACGGTCGTGGGCAGTCAGATGCTCTCGGATGCATCCGCGTTCGTGCAGTCGCTGGATTCGATGTTCGGTGGGTTCCGTGACCGCGCCAACCGTACGTATCAGCTCCTGCAGCAGCCGGGAACACACTTCATGGTGGTTGCAGCGCCGGAACCGGATGCCCTGCGGGAGGCGTCGTTCTTCGTCGAACGACTGAGCTCCGACAAGATGCCGCTCGCGGGTCTGGTGCTCAACCGGACACATCCGACGTTGTCGTCACTATCGGTCGATCACGCGTTGACCTCGGCCGACCTCCTCGCGGACGAGGGCGGGGAGGATGCGCCCGCCGCGGAGGCCGTGCTCCGTATCCACGCGCATCGTGCCGTGACGGCGAAGCGAGAGGTTCATCTGCTGCGAGGATTCACCGCGGCGAATCCTCGTGTGCCGGTCGTCGGTGTGCCGTCGTTGCCCTTCGAGGTGTCGGACCTCGAAGCGCTTCGGGCGGTAGGCGACCAGTTGACCCGTCAGGCCTGATCGTTCCGGGTTGCACGCACGACCTTCCCCGTCGTGCGTGCTCCGGCGTCGTCACAGGCAGCAGTCTCACCGAATCGCAGTCACACCGCGTTCTGGTGCTGACGCTGCGCCTCGAAGAAGTCCGACCAGGACTCCACTTCCGGATGCTGTTTGAGAAGCGCACGACGCTGTCGTTCGGTCATCCCTCCCCACACTCCGAACTCGACACGGTTGTCGAGTGCGTCTGCGCCGCACTGCAGCATCACGGGGCAGTGACGGCAGATCACCGCCGCCTTCCGCTGCGCAGCGCCTCGGACGAACAATTGATCGGGGTCTACCTCGCGGCATCGAGCCTTCGATACCCAGGCGATGCGTGCTTCTTCTTCGTCGACGTCGAGCCTGGTCGTGGGGGTGGTCAGGTGCATTCAGTTCCCCTTTTCTTTCCGAACGCCGCTGTACGGAGTTCCCGAGGACACACAATTTGCACTTAGCATGAAAGAACTTGTGCGTCTTCACTGTCGAGGTGTTATCTGCATCACACTGCTGTCTCAATCTAGGTAAACTGGTGCCCGCGCGCAAGGCGAACGAAACCTTTTCTGGTACGTCCGTGCATAGCTGCACGTCGGACGGCGTTTCGCCTCCCTGGAATCGGCGACCCCGACGAACGGCACGTAGGGTGTACCCGTGTCGATCCGAAGTACTGTGGCGAAACTTGCCGGTTGCACGGCCCTCGGCGGTGTCCTCTTGGCCGGAATGCTCTTCCCGGCAGCAGGCGGATTCGGTTACGTGTCGAATCGCGCCGCTGACACCGTGGACAACAGTTCCGCAGAACTCGTCGAAGGGATCGTTCCCGCCGTCACGACGATGGTCGACTCCGCAGGCAACCCGATCGCGTGGCTGTACGACCAGCGTCGCTTCGAGGTCCCCAGCGACCAGATCTCCAACGAGATGAAGCTCGCGATCGTCTCGATCGAGGACAAGCGATTCCCCGAGCACCAGGGCGTGGACTGGCAGGGCACCATCCGTGCCTTCCTCACCAACACCAGCAGTGGCCAGGTCGAGCAGGGCGCGTCGACGATCGACCAGCAGTACGTGAAGAACTACCTGCTGCACGTCGTGGCGAAGACCGATGCGGAACGCCGCGCGGCGATCGAGACCACTCCGGCTCGCAAGATCCGTGAGATCCGGATGGCACTGACCCTCGACGAAGAGCTGTCCAAGGACGAGATCCTCACCCGCTACCTGAACCTGGTGCCGTTCGGCAACGGTTCGTTCGGCATCCAGGACGCCGCCCAGACCTACTTCGGGATCGACGCGAAAGACCTGAACGTCGCCCAGTCCGCGATGCTCGCGGGCATGGTGCAGTCGAGCTCCGCCCTCAACCCCTACACGAACGAAGAGGGCGTGACGAAGCGCCGCAACATCGTGCTCGACACGATGATCGACAACATTCCCGAGCGGGCCGACGAGATCCGTGCCGCGAAAGCCGAACCGCTCGGCGTCCTTCCCGAACCGAACACCCTGCCGCGAGGCTGCATCGAAGCGGGCGATCGCGGATTCTTCTGCGAGTACGCACTCCAGTACCTCGCGAACTCGGGCCTGTCCCGAGAACAGATCGACAAGGGCGGCTACCTCATCCGCACCACACTCGACCCTGAAGTTCAGAATTCGACCAAGTCCGCGCTAGATCAATACACGAGTCCGACCGTCGACGATGTCGCAACGGTGATGAACGTGGTCGAACCCGGCCAGGATGCCCATCGCGTCCTCGCAATGGGATCGAGCCGCACCTACGGCCTCGACGGTGACGCGCACGAAACGGTCCAGCCACAGCCTTATTCGCTCGCCGGACACGGTGCGGGATCCGTTTTCAAGATCTTCACGGTCGCCGCAGCGATGGAGCAGGGGCTCGGCACCAGCGCTGTCCTCGACGTGCCTTCGCGATACAACGCACAAGGCCTCGGCGACGGCGGCGCGCGCGGATGCCCCGCCGGCTACTACTGCGTCGAAAATGCCGCACCGTATCCGCAGTCGCTGACGGTGACCGACGCACTCGCGCAGTCCCCGAACACCGCTTTCGTGAAACTGATCGAGGCGACCGGAGTCGACTCCGTCGTCGACATGTCGGTCCGACTGGGCATGCGTTCGTACTCACAGCCCAACACCTCGGGCTTCGGTGAGCAGTCGATGGCCGACATGCAGAAGGCTCAGCATCTGGGCTCGTACACACTCGGCCCCACCTGGATCAACAACCTCGAATTGTCGAACGTCGCAGCCACCCTTGCCTCGCACGGCAAGTGGTGCCCTCCGACTCCGATCGAGGGTGTCTTCGATCGGGAGGGCAAGTCCGTGCCGATCACGCAGCAGGCGTGCGAGCAGGTCATCGAGCCCGGTCTGGCCGACACTCTCGCCAATGCGATGAGCAAGGACACCTCCGCGGGCGGCACCGCTGCCGGGGCTGCAGGCAACACCGGATGGAACCTGCCGGTGGCCGCGAAGACCGGCACCACCGAGTCGCACATGTCGTCCGCGTTCCTAGGCTTCACCAACCGGTACGCCGGGTCCGTCTATACCTACGGCGACTCCCCCACGCCCGGACAGATCTGCGCCAACCCGGTCCGCCCTTGTTACGACGGCAACCTGTTCGGTGGCACCGCTCCCGCGCACACCTGGTTCACCGCTATGACGCCGGTCGCCACGAAGTTCGGCTCCGTCGAACTTCCGCCCGCCGACCCGCGTTACGTCCGCGGCGCAGGCAATGCTCAGGTCCCCGACGTCACCGGCCTCTCCAAGGATCGGGCCGTGCAGCGACTGCGAGACGCCGGGTTCTCGGTGTCCGAATCCACGACCAAGGGCGAGGAGCGGGCAGGCACGGTCACCGGAAGTTCGCCCGCCGGCTCCGCGGTGCCCGGCTCGACGGTCACGATCTTCATCAGTGACGGTTCGGTGCGGGCGGCACCCACCACGAGCGCGACACCCGCACGGCCGAGCGGCAGCGAAGTTCCCGACACCACCGTGCCTGCGGCTCCCGCCCCAGTCCCCAGCCGACAAGAACCGGCGCAGACCGAGTCGGCGCCGCCGGACGAAAGCGAATCGGAGAGCCCGGCAGCCACGACGACACCGTCGCAGCCGGACAACTGACGCTAGAGGCGTGACCGCACCGCCGCAGAAAGGCGCTTTCCGTCTGCCTTTCCTGCGGCGATCGCGGTCGCGACCTTCATGACCTGGCCCATGTTCTTCGGGCCGGGACGCGCACCGAGCTCATCGGCGACCCTTCCGATGGCCGTGTCGACCACATCGACGAGCTCCGCGTCGGTCAGCGGCATCGGCAGGTACTCGTCGATGATGCGGGCCTCGGCGTGTTCCTTGGCTGCGAGTTCACCGCGACCGTTCTCGGTGTAGACCTCAGCGGCCTCGCCGCGCTTCTTGGCCTCCCGCGACAGAACCTTGATGACCTCGTCGTCGGAGAGTTCGCGTGCTTCCTTTCCCGAGACCTCCTCGGTCTGGATCGCGGCGAGCAACATCCGCAACGTCGCCAAACGCAGTTGGTCCTTGGCCTTCATCGCGGCAGTCATGTCTGCGCGCAAGGCGGATTTGAGTGAAGAAGCTGTATCGGTCATGCCCGGAACGCTACGCCGGGAGCACCGAAGCACGTGCGCAGACGTGCAGCGGCGGTACGCTGAAGAAGTGCCTGACCTTTCTCCCCTCACACGTGTCGCCGCGGGTACCGCAGGAGCTGCCGTCCTCGGTCTCGGTTACGCCACGCTGATCGAACGCAACGCCTTCACCCTCCGGGAGGTCACCGTCCCGGTCCTCGCGCCGGGTGCATCGACTCTCCGCGTGCTGCACATCAGCGACCTGCACATGATGCCGGGGCAGAAACGTAAACAGAACTGGCTCAGGGAACTGGACCGGCTCGAACCCGATCTGGTGATCAACACGGGCGACAACCTGTCGCATCCGAAAGCGGTTCCCGCGGTGGTCCAGTCGCTCAGTGGCCTGTTGGCGCGGCCGGGCCTCTTCGTCTTCGGCAGCAACGATTACTTCGCGCCGGTGCTGAAGAACCCCCTCGCCTACTTCGACAAGGACCACGACCGCGTGTACGGCCCTCCGCTCCCCTGGGGCGACCTGCGCGCAGCGTTCAACGAACGCGGCTGGCAGGACATGACGCACATCCGGCGCGACGTCGAGGTCGGCGGTGTGCGTATCTCGGTGGCCGGCGTCGACGACCCGCACCTCGAACGCGATCGTTACGAGACCATCGCCGGGGCAGCCGACAAGTCCGCAGATCTTCGTCTGGGCCTGTCCCACTCCCCCGAGCCGCGAGTGCTGGACCGTTTCGCCGACGACGGATACGACCTGGTACTCGCCGGACACACCCACGGTGGTCAGCTCTGCCTGCCGTTCTTCGGTGCCCTGGTGACCAACTGCGGCATCGATCGGTCGCGGGTGAAGGGTCCCTCCCGGTGGGGGGCACGGATGCGGCTGCACGTGTCGGCAGGAATGGGGACGTCGCCGTTCGCCCCGGCACGCTTCTGCTGCCGTCCGGAAGCCACCCTTCTGACCTTGGTTCCGGCGCCGCACGAGGAATCACGGAACTCTACGGGCAGCACCGCGGAAAGCGCGGGGTCTCGTCGCTGACCATCGGGAACCTTGTCGCTGACCATCGGGAACCTTGTCACCGACCAGCCGATTTAACCTTCACACGGATGGTGTTGTAAGCTGACCGAGGTTCATCACGGGGTGTGGCGCAGCTTGGTAGCGCGCTTCGTTCGGGACGAAGAGGTCGTGGGTTCGAATCCCGCCACCCCGACTCGTGAGTGAGCAGATCAGGGCATATTCTCCGGCCGGAGAGTATGCCCTGATTGCATTTGCCGAACTTTCCTCCTGTCGTACAGGGCTTCCCCACGAACACGACCGACGGAAACCCGTGTATCGGGAGGAAACTTTCCGTGGGCCAATGTTCACGGATGGGTCGACGTCACGCCCCGACGTACTCCGCGAGGTGTTCACCGGTGAGCGTCGACCGCGCGGCGACGAGATCCGACGGCGCGCCCTCGAAGACGATGCTGCCGCCATCGTGGCCCGCACCGGGACCGAGGTCGATGATCCAGTCGGCGTGCGCCATGACGGCCTGATGGTGCTCGATGACGATGACGGATTTTCCGGAGTCGACGAGACGGTCGAGGAGGCCGAGCAGATTCTCGACGTCGGCGAGGTGGAGGCCGGTGGTGGGCTCGTCCAGGATGTAGATCTCGCCCTTCTCCCCCATGTGGGTGGCCAGCTTCAGGCGCTGCCGTTCGCCACCGGAGAGCGTGGTCAGCGGCTGCCCGACCTTGATGTAGCCGAGCCCGACGTCCACCAGGCGATCCAGGATCTTGTGGGCTGCCGGGATCTTCGCGTCGGTGGATCCGAAGAAATCTTCGGCCTCGGCAACCGACATCTGCAGGATTTCGCTGATGTCCCTTCCGCCGAACTTGTATTCGAGCACCTCGGCCAGGAAACGCTTTCCGTCGCACACCTCGCAGGGTGTCGCGACTCCTGCCATCATCGCGAGGTCGGAGTAGACGACGCCCGCGCCGTTGCAGTTGGGGCACGCTCCTTCCGAATTGGCACTGAACAGGGCCGGTTTGACGCCGTTGGCTTTCGCGAAGGCCTTGCGGATCGGGTCGAGCATGCCCGTGTACGTGGCAGGGTTGCTGCGCCGCGACCCCTTGATCGCTCCTTGGTCGATGGTGACCACACCGTCGCGACCGGACACCGAACCGCCGATCAGCGAACTTTTCCCCGACCCCGCGACACCGGTCAGCACCACCAGCACACCGAGGGGAATGTCGACGTCGACGTCTCGGAGGTTGTTGGTGTCGGCGCCGCGCACTTCGAGTGCACCGGTACCCTTGCGCACCGACGATTTCAGCGAGGCACGATCGTCGAGATGTTTCCCGGTGAGGGTGTCGCTCTTCCGTAGACCGTCGAAGGGGCCCTCGAACATCACCTTGCCGCCCTCGCTACCTGCGCGGGGGCCGAGATCGACGACATGATCGGCGATCGCCATGACTTCGGGCTTGTGTTCGACGACGAGCACTGTGTTGCCCTTGTCGCGTAGCTGCAGCAGGAGGTCGTTCATCCGCGCGATGTCGTGCGGATGCAGCCCGATGGTCGGCTCGTCGAAGACGTAGGTGATGTCGGTCAGGGACGACCCGAGATGACGGATCAGCTTGGTTCGCTGTGCTTCACCACCGGAGAGGGTGCCTGCCGGGCGTTCGAGCGACAAGTATCCCAGGCCGATGTCGACGAAGGAATCGAGGTTCTGCCGCAAATTGTCGATCAGAGGGCCCAGCGACGGTTCGTCGAGACCTCGTACCCATTCGGCGAGGTCGCTGATCTGCATCGAACACACATCAGCGATGCTGAGGCCCTTGATCTTCGACGACCGCGCGTCCTCGGTGAGCCGTGTGCCGTCGCACTCGGGGCATATCGAGAAGGTGATCGCGCGGTCCACGAATGCGCGGATATGCGACTGCATCGCCTCGCGGTCCTTGGACAGGAACGATTTCTGGATCTTGGGGATCAGCCCCTCGAAGGTCACGTTGACCCCTTCGACCTTGATCTTGGTGGGTTCCTTGTAGAGAAGATCGTTCAGTTGCTTCTTCGTGAATTTCGCGATCGGCTTGTCGGGATCGAAGAAGCCGCAGCCCCGGTAGATCCGCCCGTACCAGCCGTCCATGCTGTAGCCGGGGATGGTCAACGCACCCTCGTTGAGCGACTTGGTCTCGTCGTACAGCGCGGTCAGATCGAAGTCTGAGACCGATCCCCGGCCTTCACAGCGCAGGCACATCCCGCCGGTGATGCTGAAGGAGCGGCGTTCCTTCACCGTCCGGCCGCCTCGCTCCATCGACACCGCACCGGCGCCGCTGATCGAGGCGACGTTGAACGAAAAGGCCTGGGGGGAACCGATATGCGGCTCGCCGAGCCGGCTGAACAGGATGCGCAGCATGGCGTTGGCGTCGGTTGCGGTGCCGACGGTGGAGCGCGGGTTGGCGCCCATGCGTTCCTGGTCGACGAGGATCGCCGTCGTCAGTCCGTCGAGCACGTCCACATCGGGTCGGGCCATGCTCGGCATGAACCCCTGGACGAACGCACTGTAGGTCTCGTTGATCAGCCGCTGCGACTCCGCGGCGATCGTGCCGAACACCAGCGAACTCTTGCCCGATCCGGAAACCCCGGTGAACACCGTCAGCCGCCGCTTCGGGATCTCGATGCTGACGTCGCGGAGGTTGTTCACCCGCGCCCCGTGGACGAGGATCCTGTCGTGGCTGTCGGCAACATTCAGTTCGCGCGACTGGGTGTTCGTCCTGGCGGACGGCGCCATCGGTGTCTCCGTTTCTCTGTCCGGGTCCCCCACCCTGGAGGTCCGCTGCTGTTGACCTGTTCGACTGTGCCACGCGGCTATAGCAACGTCAGCCGGATCAACGGGTATTCACGATCGGACTTGCCCTGGTACTTCGCGATGCGCGGCTGCTCGGCCGCCAGTCGCTGCCAGGCCCGCTCGCGTTCGATGCCGCGAAGTTCCCGCGCTGTCGCGGATACGGGTTCGCGACCGGGAAGTTCCACTGATACTCCGTCCGGTTGCGCCATCAGATTGGCGTGCCAGTCCGGGTTCACGCTGCCTCCGCCCGACGCGACGACAAGCACCGCGTCGTCGCCGTCGGACAACCTCATCAATGGTGTTTCACGTGGTTGTCCGCTCCTGCGACCGGTTGTGTGCAGGATCAACATGTCCATGCCCATCGATCGGCCCTTGCCGCGTCGGATCTTCTTCATCGTTCGCGCGTTCGCTGTCCGTTGGAGCCAACGTGAAAACGCCCCTGGCGTTGCGGGCGGCCGCGTTCGGTTCGTGCCCGCTCTCTCGTGCTGCGCCATCTCGACAATCTCCCTTACAGTTCCCGATTACCCTGCAACTCAGTTCGTTTCGTTGATGCGGATCAGGTTGCCCGCGGGATCGCGGAAGGCGCAGTCGCGCACGCCGTAATCCTGGTTCATGGGTTCCTGGAGGACCTCGGCGCCGCCGGCCTCGAGGCGCGCGAAGAGTCCGTCGAGGTCGTCCGTCGCGAGGGTGAGTGCGCCGTAGTTGCCCTTCGCCATCAGCTCGAGGATCGTGTTCCGCTCGTCGTCGCTGATGGTGGGATCCGCCGCGGGCGGGTTCAGGACGATGGATGTTTCCGGGTGGTTGGGAGGCCCTACGGTGATCCACCGCATGTTCTCGTAACCGACGTCCTTGCGGACCTCGAATCCGAGGGTGTCGCGGTAGAACGCCAGGGACGCTTCCGGATCGGTGTGCGGGAGGAATGTGTAGTGAATGGTGATGTCCATGGCCGTAACGTTAATGACGGCCGAACACCTGTGCTTCTCGATTCCTGACCGGTCTCGTGATCTGTTTCGCGACGCACGCCGGTATGCCTTCCGTCCCGTATACGGCTTTGTCCCTGTAGACACTCGGCGGCATGCCGACCAGTTCGGTGAATCGCGTGCTGAATGTCCCGAGCGACGAGCATCCCACTTCGAAACACACATCGGTGACGCTGAGGTCACCGCGGCGCAGCAGCGTCATCGCGCGTTCGATTCGGCGGGTCATCAGATACGAGTAGGGCGATTCGCCGTAGGCCTTCTTGAATTGGCGGCTCAAATGCCCTGCAGACATGCCTACTCCACGCGCGAGTGCGTCGACGTCGAGTGGTTGCGCGTACTCACGATCCATGCGGTCGCGGACACGGCGTAACAGTGTGAGATCCCGGAGACGCTGCGCATCGCTGTTCGCCACGTGCGCGATCGTCCTCGGTCACCGCGACGTTGTCCAGCGGTGAGCCGGGTATGCCCGGATCAACTCGATTGTCGCTCGACGAGCTCGGCCGGGAGTCGTGCGGACTCCACCTCGCGCCCCTGTACGAGTTCGAGCAGACTGCGCACGGCAGCGGCGCCGATCTCGTGGGCGGGCGAGCGGACCGTGGTCAACGGGACGGGCAGTTGCTCGACGATGGGGATGTCGTTGTACCCCACGAGCGCAAGGTCGCCGGGAATGCTCAGCCCCAGATCTCGCGCGACCCCGAGGACACCGATTGCGATCGTGTCGCTGACCGCAAAGATCGCGCGCGGACGGTCCGGACGATCCAGCAGTATGCGAGCGGCCGCTACACCTCCCGCCACATCGAAACCCGACCGTACGATCCGGTCGGATCGCAACGGCACCGACGCACGTTCGAAGGTGTCGACGAAACCGGCACGGCGGTCTCGCGCCGTGCTCGCGTGCTCGGGACCGGCGATGATCGCGATCTCCGAATAACCGCGGTCGAGCAGATGCCGAGCAGCCAGTTGCCCACCGCGGTAGTCGTCGCCGACGACGAAGGGCAGTCCTGCGTCGGCGTGCCTGGTGACACACAGCAACGGCAGAGGTCCGAGCGCAAGTGACTCGACGAACGGGCCGCCGGGTATATGAAGGCTACTGAGCAGCAGTCCGTCGACCTGCCGCCCGACGAGCAGCGAAATGGCCCGGCGCTGCGCGTCGAGGTCGTCGGGAGGACTCGAGAGCAGCACCGAATATCCGGCGCGCTCCGCCGCTTCCTCGATGCCTTGATAGGTGGTGGCAACGACGCCGTCGGTGAGCCTGGGCATCACGACACCGAGTGTGGTGGTCTTCCTGGTCCGCAGACTCGCCGCCCACAGGTTCGGCCGGTAGCCCAGTTCCTCCGCGACCTCGCGCACACGTAGCGCGGAGTCCGACCATCCGTCGACGGGTTCGGGTTGACGCAGCACCCGCGATGCGGTCGAGACGTGCACGCCGGCGCGCTCCGCGATCTCCTTGAGAGTCGGCGCGCGGTCGGGTCGGGCCATGAGGCTCTCCTGCTCTCCACATCGGTACGGGTTGACGACCCGCATCAGTCCCCCTAGCCTAGGCGATGCAAACGTTCTCGCAATCGTTCCTGCATACGATTGCACAAACGATTTTCCTTACCTCGGACCCATCACCCAGGACCTCGGAGAACCACATGTCGAACATTCAGTCCCTCACGCAGCTCTTCGCTCTCGACTCGCTGCTGGAGCCGGAAGAGATCGCCATCCGCGACACCGTCCGCAAGTTCGGACACGACCGCATCCGTCCGCACGTCGCGCAGTGGTTCGAGGACGCGAAACTCCCCGCCCGCGACCTCGCGAAAGAACTGGGCGGACTCGGCGTTCTCGGCATGCACCTCGACGGCTACGGCTGCGCAGGCATGAGTGCAACCGCCTACGGGCTGGCCTGCCTCGAACTCGAGGCCGTCGACTCGGGCATCCGCAGCCTCGTCTCCGTGCAGGGCTCGCTCACGATGTTTTCCATCCACCACTGGGGCAGCGAGGAACAGAAGCAGGAATGGCTGCCGCGGATGGCCGCCGGCGAGGCGATCGGCTGCTTCGGCCTCACCGAACCCGACTTCGGCTCCAACCCGGCCGGGATGCGCACCAACGCCAAGCGCGACGGCGACGACTGGGTCCTCAGCGGTACCAAGATGTGGATCACCAACGGGTCGATCGCCGACGTCGCAGTCGTGTGGGCCCAGACCGATCTCGACGAAGGACCGAAGGGCATCCGCGGCTTCGTCGTTCCCACCGATACCCCGGGGTTCTCTGCACCGGAGATCCACGCCAAGATGTCGCTGCGCGCCTCGGTGACGTCCGAACTCGTCCTCGACGGAGTGCGGCTGCCGTCCTCCGCGATGCTGCCGCTTGCGAAGGGTCTGCGCGGTCCCCTCACCGCGCTCGGCGAAGCCCGCTTCGGCATCGCCTTCGGCGCGATCGGCGCTGCGCGTGACTGCCTCGAGACCGCCATCGAATACGCACAGTCGCGGATCGTGTTCGACAAGCCGCTCGCCTCGTTCCAGCTGACTCAGGCCAAGATCGCCGATATGGCCCTCGAGGTGGGTAAAGGTCACCTCCTTGCCTACAACCTCGGCCGGATCAAGGACCGCGGCGAGGTCACACCCGAACAGATCAGTACCGGCAAGCTCAACAGCGTCCGCGAGGCCATTGCCATTGCCCGTGAATGCCGCACGATCCTCGGTGCCAACGGCATCACCCTCGAATACCCGGTCATCCGGCATGCCAACAACCTCGAATCGGTGCTGACCTACGAAGGCACCTCCGAAATGCACCAGCTGTCCATCGGCAAGGCTCTCACCGGGGAAGCTGCGTTCAGGTGAGCACCACGCAGACCGGCGGCGCTCTGGACGGCCTGATGATCGCCGACTTCGGCCGCGTCCTCGCCGGCCCGTACGCCACGATGATGCTCGCCGACCTCGGCGCCGAGGTGATCAAAGTCGAGAGGCCCCGTGTCGGGGACGACACCCGTAGCTGGGGTCCGCCGTGGGTCGGTGACGAATCGTCGTATTTCCTCGGGGTCAATCGGAACAAGCAGTCGGTAGCTCTCGACCTGTCCTCTCCGCAGGGACTCGACGAGGCACGCCGCCTCGTCGAACGCGCCGACGTGGTGGTCGAGAACTTTCTGCCCGGCACCATGGACCGCCTCGGCCTCGGCTACGAGCAGGTACGCGCGATCAATCCCGACATCGTGTACTGCTCGATCACAGGATTCGGCGGGCACAACAACCTGCCGGGGTACGATCTGCTGATCCAAGCGGTCGGCGGCCTGATGAGCATCACCGGACCCGACGCAGGCACCCCCACCAAGGTAGGGGTCGCGGTCGTCGACGTCATCACCGGAATGCATGCGGCACTGGGGATTCTCGCCGCATTGCGGAACCGCGACCGAAACGGCGCGGGGCAGCGCGTCGAGGTCAATCTGCTGTCGTCGCTCCTCTCTGCGCTCGCGAACCAGTCCTCCGGGTACGTGGCGGCGGGTGTCGTTCCCACCGCAATGGGAAACAGGCATCCGAGCATCGCGCCGTACGAGCTGTTCACCACCGCCGACCGTCCGCTGGTGCTGGCCGTGGGCAACGACCGCCAGTTCGCGTCGTTGTGCTCGGTACTCGGGCTCGACGGATTCGCCTCCGATGAGCGCTACGCCACCAACGCGGCACGCGTGGCCAACCGCGAGGTGCTCGTCAAGACGATCAACGACGCCCTGTCCGCCGAGCCCGCCGACACATGGTTCGAGGCGCTCACTGCGGAGAAGGTCCCCTGCGGCCCACTCAACGACGTTGCCGACGCGATCGCGCTGGCCGAAAGACTCGGTCTCGCACCGGTCGTCGAGATCGACGACGAACGACGCGAACAGCCGCTGAGGCAGATCGCCAACCCGATCCGCCTCAGCGCCACACCCGCGACCTACCGGAATGCGCCGCCACGGCTCGGCGAAGCGTAGGCGAGCAGCGGACCTCACAAAACACCCGTTTCGCATCCGATGGCAGAGTGGATGGTGCACACGCACACCGACACGAAGGGCCACCATGGCGTTCTGGGATCAGCTCAAGGCGAAGACCACCGAACTGAGCGCGCAGCTCAAGACCAAGACCGATCAGTTCAAGAACAAAGAATTCGCGAACGCCAGCATGGCGATGTGCGCGCTGATCGCGGCCGCCGACGGCAGCATCGACCCCAGCGAACGACAGAAGACCGCAGCGCTGATCATGAGCAACGACCTCCTCTCGGTGTTCCCGAAGGACGAACTCCGCGAGAAGTTCGACTGGTACTGCAGCAAGCTGGACTCCGATTTCGACTTCGGCAAGGTCGAGGCCACAGCCACGATCGCCAAGCTGAAGTCGAAGCAGGATCAGGCCCGTGCGGTCATCCAGATCGGCATCATCATCGGCGGCGCCGACGGACACTTCGACGACCACGAGAAGGCAGCGGTGCGCGGCGCGGCGCACGCGGTGGGAATCAACCCCGCAGAATTCGACCTCTGATATCGGATCAACGACAGTGGAGCCGCGCACTCACGCGAGTGCGCGGCTCCACTTCTCGTCGTCCTTGTCGCCGATCCCGACCGCTCAGGTCGTTCAGAGCAGTCTGTCGAGGAAACCGTTGCTGAAGACGCGATGCGGATCGTGCCGATCGAATGCCGCGCGCGCTGCATCCCAGCCCTCCTCGCTGCCCAATCCGGTGCGATACATGGCCGGAACGGTGTCTCCGAGGAACTGCTGGTTGCGATAGCCACCCTCGGAGTCGAACGCCCAGCCCTTGGACCACTCGGAGCGGAACGTCGCGTAGTCGCCGGAGTAGTTGGCGACCATCCACTGCTCCATCTCCGCGAAGAACGCGGGCAGACCCGCGGTTCCGGGGAGTGATACGACGTTCATCCAGATTGCGGTATCCCAGTCGGGACGATCGGGTCGCGGGCGCACCGGCGACAGGTTCGGTGCACCGGCGGAGTCGACGAGCACCTCACCCTGGTCGTCGACCGTGCACATTCGCACCTCGAACGGTCCGTTGACGGGATACAGCCCCTGCGACGCGTAGTCGCTCATCCGGCCGTGCAACCACGTCGTGAACTCATTGATGACCTGCGCGATGTTCTCCCGTTTCGTCACCACGACGCCGCCGCCCGCGATGACGCGGAGAGTGGTCGCCCGCAGATAGAACAGCAGGTCCTTCGACCAGCCCCAGAGGTCTTCGGTGCCGGTCGCCTTCAGACCGGCAGCGACGGCACCGAACTGCGACGCACCGAATGCCGGGGTGATGGCCTGATTGCCGCTCACCACCTGGCCGAGAGGGGTGGTGACCAGTTCGGGGATGCTGTCGGTGAAGAAGTAGTTGTAGGGCCCGTGGACTTCGCGTGAGGCGGGCGGTTTCTCGGGGCTGACGGACCAGATCTTGAGCCACGGGGTTTCGGTGAACGGAAACCAGATCGCTTCGACGCGTCCGGATTCGTCGGCGTATCGCTCGAATGTCCTGCCCGCTGCTCCGGGCGGTGCGAACAGTTCCTGCCACGGGACGTCGGTGAAGCTCTGACACCGCAGCCGGTAGTTCGCGCCGGCCTGCAGGGTCACGGACGTGACGAAGGTACGGCCCAGGTGCGTGAGCAGGGGTGTGATGTCGGAGTCGGAGCGGCGGAACTCGCGCAGCGCGTACTCCCCTGCCGCCTCGTTCCACACCACTGCGGTGAGCGCAACGACGAGGTTCGACAGCGAACCGAACGACTGCCCCGGGACTGCCTGCTCCCCCACAGCCGGGTAGGTCGCGCCGTGAGCTCCGATCGACAGCGCACCCGCGATGGTGATGTCGCCGATGGCCGGCGAATTGGCCCAGCCCAGCCCTTCGGCCTGGAGCGCCGAGAGAATCGATTCGATGCTCGCGCCACCACCCGCGGTGACCGTGGCCGGCGTTTCCCCGCCTTCAGCGCGCGCCGCATCGACCCTCACGGAGTTCAGATGCGTGATGGTGTCGATGAGCACGATCTTGTCGGCGCTCTCACCGGGTACGAGGGTGAGCGGGCTCCAACTGTGCATCGAGCCGCGCGGGCGGATGCGGTAGCCGTGTATGTACGCCCAGTTCGCGAGGCGCACGACGTCGCCCGGTTCGCGCGCGGTGGCGGTCCACACGGCGTCGAACCGGATGGTTTTCGCCCAGTTCTCGAACCGTTGCTGAGCGAGCGGAATGTCTGCGGGAAACTCCGGGGGTGCGGGGATGGTCGCCGACGGGTCTCCGAGCGGGATGGCCCCTGCGGGCGCCCAGGAGAAACCGGCGAGGGCCGCAGCACCCGCTGCGGCCCCGAGGAAGCCACGACGGCTGAGGGCAACTCCTGAAGCGTGTGCGCTCACGTGGACGAGCTCCGTTCTATGGAGAACCAGGACAGAGCAAAAATAGAACAAGTTCCTTTTCTATGCCAGTGGCATCGGAAATCAGAACGACAGACCCGATGCCTCCAGCGCTCCGAAGACGAAATCCGGGACCCCCTCGACGGACCAGAGAGCGAAACCGATCGCGGCCAGAGTCATCGCGGGCCCGAGGAACATGATCTCGAACGGTCCACCCGCCCGGATCGCGATCGCGCGGGGCAGCTTGAACTCCCACCACCGCTTCCCCCTCCATGGCACGAAAGGCGCGAGGAACGGGATCCCCTCCTTCGTGATCGCGTCACCGACGCAGTGGGTGACACATCCGAGCGTGACGGCAACCCCCAGACCGGTCGATCCCACCTCGCCGGGAAATGTCGTCCACATCAGGACGGAGAGGATCGCGGTGACGAGCGTGACGATGAACCACCCGTACTTCTTCGCCCAGCCGCCGAACAGCCCGCGCAGCGCGAGGCCCAGCGTGATGAACAGGACGCCGATGATCGCATTTCTTCCGAACTGCGCCACCAGCAGCGACACTCCCGCCCCCAGCAGGGCGGCGAACAACGCAGTGTGCGTCATCGTGCGGTGTCCACCGGTTCGCTTCCTGTCCTTTTTTCCGCGGGTGACGTTGTAATACCCGGCCGAGACCGCACCGACTCCCCGAGCGAAGGTCTGACTCACCGGACCGAACGATCGAGCGACGGTCGACTGGGATGTATCGAGATCGGGCAACAGCGCCGATCCCGCGCAGACGCCTGCGAAGGCAAGTATCTCCGGCGTCGACGTCGGGCCGCCCCAGTCTCGCGGCAGCACGTCGGCGACAAGGAGGCCGACAAGCGCTCCGGATACCGCATGGGTAGGGCCCATTACCATGTCGGACAACACCTTTCGATCGGAAGACGCCACTCACCCGGTTCGGACAAGTCGAACACCCAACCTAGCAACCACACCCGACACATCAGTCACACGGATAGCCCTGGATGCCCCCGAAACGACGGAAGGGCCCCCCCCCGGGCCGGGGGGGGGGGGACCCTCCACCACCCCCCGGGGTTTTGGGCGGGGGGGGGGAACAAAACCCCCCCCCCCCCGGGGGTTGGAGGGGGCCTAGGCACC
>NZ_JBHWXB010000016.1:49793-129110 GCF_042729855.1 Rhodococcus sp. NPDC060090
ATCCCACCCCCCCCCCCCACAACTCACACCGGTATCGCCCGGGCCCCCCCCCACCCCCCCGCCCCCCCCCCCCGGGGGGGGGGGGCCCCCTTCCGGGCGGTCGAGTGTCAGACGAGCTGGGCCTGCCACATCCAGTGAAGCTGCTCGAGTCGAGCGACCTGACCGATCAGGAGGTCCTCCGTGACCGGGTCCACGTCGCCGGTGAGTTCGATACGCTCACGCAGCCGGGTGATCACCGCTGCGAGGTTACCGACGATCGACGCGACGACCTCTTCGTCCTTGCTCCAGCCTTCACCGAAGCCCTTGGTGCCGTTGTCGCGGGCAACCGTATCGGCACGCCCATCCGGGCTGACGCCGATCGCGGTCATCCGCTCGGCGACCTGGTCGGTGAAATCCCGTGTCGCCGTGACGAGTTCATCGAGGGCGAGGTGGACACTACGGAACTGGGATCCGACGACGTTCCAGTGCGCCTGCTTGCCGATCAGGCTCAGGTCGATCAGATCGACGAGCACGCTCTGCAGCGCGTCTCCTGCGACCTTCTGGTTCTTCTCCGACAGTGTGCTCGTGATGGGGCTGTTCATCTTTCGCACTCCTCTCATTTTCGTATACCGCCGAATTCAACAGTTTTCGCGGCGGAATGCTTCCGAATCGAATCATGTGTGGCCGAACCCACGTGCGTGCGAGATACTCGACGCCGGGCGCCGGCGTAACCTGCACCGACGATGTGGCTGTGTCACGGGATCGTGTCGACGAGGCCGACGACCGTGCCCCGAGCGTCGGGACGAGAGATGATGGTTGTACGGTTCATCCTCGACCGACGAAGGGGTTCGCATCATGGACGCACAGTCACTGATCGTGTTGGCACTGGCCGTTGCAATCTACCTGTGGGGCCTGGCCTGAGGAGTCGCGGGCCGCGGACCTGAGTAGTCAGGCACACCCGGTCCGCACACCTTCCTCGACCTTCTTCCCGAGATCGGCATCGACGTTGCGCCAGTATTCGAAGATGCGCTCGTACAGGGCCTCGGAGGTGCCTCCGAGCACGTGGCCGACGATGTTGCCGACCAGGAGTTCCCGCGTGGCATCGTCCATGACTTCACGGACCAACGAGCCGGCCTGGCCGAAGTCGTCGTCTTCCGCGTGCTGGACATATGCGGCTCGCACCGCCTCGGTGCCGAAGTCCCACAGTCCGTCGTCACCCGCACGCTCAGGGTCCGCGTGCGGACCCCCGAAACTGTTCGGTGCGTAGACCGGCGTCGCGGGATCGTTGAACGAGTACGTCATGTTCCCGTCCTGCGAGTACGACTCCACCTTGTTCTTCGGCGCATTGACCGGAAGCTGCGCATGGTTCGCCCCCACGCGGTAGCGGTGTGCGTCCGCGTAGGAGAACACCCGACCCAGCAGCATCTTGTCGGGCGAGAATCCGATGCCAGGCACGACATGCGACGGCGAGAGCGCGGCCTGCTCGATCTCGGCGAAGAAGTTGCGCGGGTTGCGATTCAGGGTCCAGGTCCCCACCTTGATCAGCGGGTAGTCCTTCTGCGACCAGACCTTGGTGAGGTCGAACGGGTTGAACCGATAGCCCTCGGCCTCCGCAACCGGCATGACCTGCACGTGCAGCGTCCAACTGGGGAATTCGCCACGTTCGATCGCCTGGTACAGGTCGGCCCGATGGTAGTCGGGGTCGGTGCCCGCGAGCACGTCGGCCTCCGCGGCCGTGAGGGTTTCGATGCCCTGGTCGGTCTTGAAATGGTATTTGACCCAGAATCGTTCGCCCTCGGCGTTGATCCACTGGTAGGTGTGCGAGCCGAAGCCGTCCATGTGCCGCCAGGTACGCGGAATGCCACGGTCACCCATCAGCCAGGTCACCTGGTGCGCGGTCTCCGGACGCAACGTCCAGAAATCCCACTGCATGGTGTGGTCGCGCAGGCCGGAGCCCGGCAGTCGCTTCTGCGAGTGGATGAAGTCGGGGAACTTGATCGGATCCTTGATGAAGAAGACCGGCGTGTTGTTGCCGACGAGGTCGTAGTTGCCGTCCTCCGTGTAGAACCTCATCGCGAAACCGCGCGGGTCTCGCCACGTGTCCGGGCTTCCCTGCTCACCTGCGACAGTCGAAAAACGCACCAGCGACTCGGTTTTCACACCGGGCTGGAACAGCTTCGCCTTCGTGTAGGCACTCACGTCCTCGGTGACGACGAGTTCACCGAAGGCACCGCCGCCCTTCGCGTGGACGACACGCTCGGGAACGCGCTCACGGTTGAAGTGTGCGAGCTTCTCGATCAGGTAATGGTCGTGCAGCAGGATCGGGCCCTGCGCGCCCGCGGTCAAAGAGGTGTCGTCACTGGCGACCGGGTTACCGGCGTTGTTGGTGGTGAAACGGATGTTCGTCATGTGTGTGACCTCCGAATGGGCGGTCCCGTAAGCGGGGACGACGCGTCGACACGGGCCGCCGAAGCGACTCCGTGCGTGCAGTGGGTAGCGAAAGGGTTCAGCGGCAGGATTCGCACAGACCCCAGAAGGTCACCTCGGCTTCGTCGATGACGAAGCCTCCGGCGTCCGACGGAGTAAGGCAGGGTGCAGCGCCGACGGCGCAGTCGACGTCGACGACGATGCCGCAATTACGGCAGACCAGATGATGGTGGTTGTCTCCGGTGCGGGTCTCGAACCGGGCGGGGGATCCTGCCGGCTCGATGCGACGGAGGAGGCCGGCACCCACGCAGGCCCTGAGTACGTCGTACACGGCCTGGGTCGAGACCTTGCCGAGTTCGTTTCGCACGGCGGCGGAGATTTCGTCGGCATCCGAATGTGGGTTTCTGGCAACCATATCGAGTACTGCAACACGCGGAGCCGTCACTCGGAGCCCCACGGAACGAAGCTGTTCCTTGGGGCCGAAGTGTGAGTCATCCGTTCGTTGCATGGTCTCAAGTATGCCCCTTTTCTGGAATTAGTCAAGAAAAGGAACGGTGTGGTGGTGATCACCCGAGGTCGCGCCACACGTACGCGGACCTCATCGATGAGGGCCGAAACCTGCTCAGCGGTTGCGCGGAAGGACGGTGAGAACACGCTCGATGTGCTCGCGGAACTCCTGCATGTACTTCCTGAGGAACTCGGCAGTCGAGTCATCGGAGATAGAGCCGTCGTCGCTGTAGATCTCCGGGTCGAAGGTGATGTAGCCCTCGGGCGCCGTCATCTGGCGGGTGTTGGTGAAGCTCAGCACGGCGCGCAGACTCTGCTGCGCCAATGCGGTGCCGATCGCACCCGGCGACGCACCGATGACCGCGACGGGCATGTGGTCGAAGGAGTTCTGTCCCCACGGCCGCGACGCCCAGTCGATCGCGTTCTTCAACCCGCCGGGTATCGACCGGTTGAACTCGGGCGTGACGAAGAGGATGGCATCGACCGCCGCGATCGCTTCCTTGAGGGCGCGTCCCTGCGGCGGGTAATCGGCGTCGTAGTCCTGGCTGTACAGCGGGAGATCCCGTATCGATATCTCGACGAAAGACAGATCGTCCGGTGCCAACTTGATCAGCGCTTTCGCCAGAATCCGGTTGATCGAGGTGGAAGACAGACTTCCGACGATGTAGCCGACCGTATATGCGCTCACTGGGCGTCCCTTCGGAGGCGGATCACGTGAACTCCATCATGCGCACCCCACCGGACGTTTCGTCGAGGATTCCGTGATTCTTCCCGTGCCATCTCGCCGAGACACCTGTGGGGCCGCCCGCGTATGCGCGGACGACCCCACAGGGTAGGACGGGACGGTCTAGATCGGTCGATCACCCTTCAGCGCGGCAATTGCCTTCGCGACGCCTTCGCCGTAGGCAGGATCGCACTGGGTGCAATTGTCGATGTGTCTCTGCACCACGATCTCCTCGGCGCCATCGATCGCGCGGGCGGTGTTGTCGAACAACGCCTGCTTCTGCTCGTCGCTCATGTTGTTGAACAACACGCGGGGCTGCGAGAAGTAGTTGTCGTCGTCCTCGCGGAAGTTCCATGCATCCGCCACGGCGCCCACCGACTGCGGCGGATTGCGGTACTCCGCCTGCTCCTGCCACTGGCCGTAGCTGTTCGGCTCGTAGTGCAGCTTGCCGCCGTGGTTGCCGTCCACCCGCATCCCGCCGTCGCGGTGGAAGCTGTTCACCCCGTTTCTCGGCGCATTGACCGGAATCTGGAAGTGGTTGACCCCCAGCCGGTACCGCTGCGCATCGCCGTAGGAGAACAGGCGCCCCTGCAGCATCTTGTCGGGAGAGAAGCTGATACCCGGGACCACGTGCGCGGGGTTGAACGCAGCCTGCTCGACCTCGGCGAAGTAGTTGTCCGGGTTTCGGTTGAGCTCCCACTCGCCGACCTCGATGAGCGGGTAGTCGCCCTTCGGCCACACCTTCGTCAGATCGAACGGATGGTAGGGAACCTTCGCGGCGTCGGCCTCCGGCATGATCTGCACGCACAACTTCCACTTGGGGAAGTCGCCGGCCTCGATCGCATCGAACAGGTCGCGCTGAGCGCTCTCGCGGTCGGTGCCGACGAGGGCTGCAGCCTCGGCGTCGGTCAGATTCTGGATGCCCTGCTGGACACGATGATGGAACTTGACCCAGAACCGCTCGCCCTCGGCGTTGATGAAGCTGAAGGTGTGCGATCCGAAACCGTGCATATGCCGGTACGACGCGGGGATGCCGCGGTCACTCATCACGATGGTGACCTGGTGCAACGACTCCGGAAGATTCGTCCAGAAGTCCCAGTTGTTGTTGGGGCTACGCAGATTGGTGCGTGGATCGCGCTTGACGGCGTGGTTGAGGTCGGGGAACTTCAGCGGGTCGCGGAAGAAGAAGACCGGCGTGTTGTTGCCGACGAGATCCCAGTTGCCGTCCTCGGTGTAGAACTTGACCGCGAAGCCGCGGATGTCGCGTTCTGCATCGGCGGCACCGCGCTCGCCTGCGACGGTGGAGAACCGCGCGAACAGCTCGGTCTTCTTACCGACCTCGGAGAAGATCTTCGCGGTGGTGTACTGCGAGATGTCGTTGGTGACCGTGAACGTTCCGTATGCGCCCGAGCCCTTCGCGTGCATACGACGTTCCGGGATGACCTCGCGGTCGAAGTGTGCGAGCTTCTCGAGGAACCAGACGTCCTGGAGTAGCTGTGGTCCGCGAGGGCCTGCGGTGATGACGTTCTGGTTGTCGGGGACGGGGGCACCTGCGCCGGTCGTCAACTTGTCCTGGGTCATTGTTGTCCCTCCGTATGCATGCGTAGCCGTGCGTGCGTTCAGTCGAAGTTCGTATCCAGTTGTCGCTCTACCGCTCCGGGCTGCGGAGCAGCAGAAGGTGCCTGGCGTTCCACCACCTCGACCCCTGCTATGTCGCCAGTCACACTTCACCACCTTTTCTTGAATAGGTCAAGAAAACGAGGCACAAAGTCCCGATGTGCCGGCGGGCAGAACCGGAACACCACGATTCAACGTACCCGGAACAACATCGGTCGTCAGCGAAATACCATCCGATTCACCAGCCGCATGCGTCACAGGAGAACCACTGGCTCGCGGAACGGGGCAAGTCGTAGAAGCGGTCAGCCCTCCGCGACCTCGAGCCCCTGCGCACCCGCGTACGCCAACGCCTGCCCGAAATCGATCTTTGCGCCGCGCAGGCTCGCGGAGACCCACAGCATCGCGTCGACGCGCGCTCCGGTCAGGTCCGCGCCGTCGAGTCGCAATCCGCCTGCGCGCACACCGCTGAGGTCGGCACCGACGAGCAACGCCTCACGCAGATCCGCCTCGACGAGATTCGCCTCACGCAATCGGCACCCGCTCAGGTCTGTCTTCCGCAGATCGATGCCACCGAGAGACGTCAGGCTGAAGTCGACCTCATCGAAGGTCATCGGTCGCATCCGGCAGTCGCGGAAGTTCGAACCGAGAAACGTCGAGTTCCGAAACGTGCTGCCGCGCAACTGCGTGTACTCGAACGTGCAGTTCCGGAAGGCCGCCCCCGAGTGCGTCGATCCGGTGAGATCCGCGCCGGTGAAGTCGCAGTCGGTGAAGGTGACCGCTTCCGTCGAAAGTCCCGAGAGATCCGCATCATGGAAGGTGCAGCCCACATACTCCTGGCGACGCCACTCCTGACCCGGTAGACGAGCGTCCGAGTAGTCCTCCCCCACGATCGTGTCGGCTGCGGGGTCGAAGGCGGGATCACTCATACCCTCAGTGTTCCCCATCAGGTCCCCGTGTTCACCGTCAGGCCTCCGTAATCATCACCCAGGCCTCAGTGACTTCCATCGCCGATCTTCCTGATCGGAACCTCGCTACCGCGCAGTGCGGGCGGGTCCGGTCACCATCGAACCCGACGTGATGACGATCCCGTGATGGGCCCCCGACCGCAGCCAGCGGCTCAACGTCGGGCCCTCCGCATCCACCGTCACCCGCGCATACCGGAAGCGGCCACGCAGACGTGCGGACGCCCGGTGCAGATCGCCGTTCTCGCCCGGCTGCGCGAACGTGAGACCGCCGACTATCGGCAGCCGAGGCCCCCGCGGCAATGCGGAGGTCTCGACCTTCCAACCGTCCCCGGCTGCGGTGAAGTTGCCCAGGACGCTTCCGGAGAAATCGGCGAGTACCTTCGGGAGCTTCCAGTGCTCACGACCACCGTGCACCGAGGGCTTCGAGTCGACGGCGATGAACGGAACCGCCATCGCGGGGATCAGCCCACGCCGAAGCACCGGACTCGCCAGGATCTCGCGATACGGGCCGACCGGAGAATCCAGGTAGTCGACCATCATCGCGAGCGTCATCGGCACGATCGGCCCGCCGGGACCGTGCTCGCGGGCCTCAGGAGTACTGCGGTGCCACCACAGGGTGGCGCGCACGCTCGCCGGCCACGGTGGCGGCGGCGACACCGGCCAGTCGGTACGGTCGTCGGCACTTTCAGGAACGCTCCACAGCACTGGCGGTCTCCTCGTGTCGGATCGGGAACAGGGGTAGGCGCAGTGCGCCGGGGGCATCTGCGGGCACCACCGGCCGCAACGGCGGAACGGGTTTCACAGCGGAGTAGGGCGAACCGACCGCCGGCCTGGAATCTTTCTCATTCTTGTTGGGCCACAATGCCATTGCCCGCTCCGCCTGCGCCGTGATGGTGAGAGAAGGATTGACACCGAGGTTCGCAGTGACCACCGAGCCGTCCACGACATGAATGCCCTCGTGGCCGTACGCGCGCAGATAGGGGTCGACGACACCGGTCTCGGGCGAGTCGCCGATCACGCATCCACCGAGGAAATGTGCGGTCATGGGGATGTTCACGAGATCGAGGAGCGACCCTCCGGGATCGCCGCCGATCTCGTCACTCACCTTCCGGACCGCCTCGTGCCCGACGGGAATCCATTCCGGTGGCGGACTTCCCGGCCCCTGCTTGCTCGTGACGCCGCGCCCCAGCGGACTTCGCCTGCTGGCGAGCTCGAGCGAGTTGTCGTCGGTCTGCATCACGAGCGCGATGACCGTGCGTTCGGACCAGTGCCGCACCGACAGACTGCGCAGGAAGGCGCGCGGATCACGAGCCGCAACACCCATGAACTTCGCCAATCGAGGAATCCTGCCGCCGCCATCCACGAGCATCGCCTGCAGCAACCCGATCGCGTTGCTGCCCTTGCCGTATCGGACCGGTTCGATGTGAGTGTGATCGTCGGGGTGGAACGACGACGTGATCGCAATTCCCTGGGTGTAGTCGACGTCGCGGTTCTGCGCGGTCGCTGCGAGCACCGCCTCGGAGTTCGTGCGGACGACGCGACCGAGCTTCGGCGACAACCGGGGCAGGTCGCCGCTCTCGCGCATCGCGAGCAGCAAGCGCGCGGTGCCATAGGTTCCCGCCGCCACGACCACCTGATCTGCGGTGAACACCTTCCGACGCTTACGGATCCCGTTCGTGCTGCGAGTCTCGATCTCGTAGCCGCCACCCGCGCGGGGCGTGACCCGCGTCGCGGTGGTCAGTGGGTGGATGCGCGCACCCGCACGCTCGGCAAGGTGGAGATAGTTCTTGACGAGGGTGTTCTTGGCGCCCACACGGCAACCGGTCATGCAACTACCGCACTCCGTGCATCCGGTGCGGTCCGGGCCCGCGCCTCCGAAGAACGGGTCGGGTACGGTCCTGCCCGGTTCGTCGAAGAAGACACCGACCGGCGTGGGGCCGAAGGTGTGACCGACGCCCATGTCGTCGGCGACCTTGCGCATCACCTCATCGGCCGGAGTGACACTGGGGTTCTCGCGCACCCCGAGCATCCGCGATGCCTGCTCGTAGTAGGGCGCGAGCTCTACCTCCCAGTCGGTGATGTGGCCCCACTGGGAGTCCTGGAAGAATCGAGACGGCGGGCGGTAGAGAGTGTTCGCGTAGTTGAGCGAACCACCCCCGACCCCTGCGCCGGCCATGACAAGCACGTCGGGAAGCAGGTGAATACGCTGTACGCCATAGCATCCGATAGCCGGCGCCCACAGGTACTTGCGTAGCCGCCAACTGGTCTTCGGGAGCTCGTCGTCGGCGAAACGCCGACCGGCTTCCAGAACTCCGACCCGGTATCCCTTCTCGGTCAGGCGCAGTGCGGAGACGCTGCCGCCGAATCCCGAGCCGATGACGAGAACGTCGTAGTGGGTCATGCCCGTGCTCCCGTGTTCGCGGCCCACAGTTCGTAGTTCTCTGCGTCGAACTCCTTGGTCCGGTTACGGTAGTGCCAGGTGAAGGTCGGCCACATCACGGAATTGCGTCCTGTCGAGTCGAGGTACCAACTGCTGCAGCCCCCGGCGTTCCAGACAGTGCCTGCCAGCAGCGGATCGAGCTCTTCGGCGAAGCGACGCTGCGCGTCGGCTCTGACTTCGACTGCGTCGAGACGACGGGTACGCATGGCCCGCAGGGCTGCGGCAATGTACGCGGCCTGGGACTCGAGCATGTACACGATGGAGCTGTGTCCGAGGTTGGTGTTCGGCCCGTACATGAGGAACATGTTCGGGAATCCGTTTACGCTGATGCCCAGGTGCGCGGACGGGCTCCCGTTCCACACCTCAGCGAGACTACGGCCATCTTCCCCTCGGATATGTTGCGCTACAGGTGGTTCGGACGGCATGAATCCGGTACCGAAGATGATCGTGTCGACGCGGTATTCGTTTCCGGCAGCATCGACGACCCCGTTCTCGGTCACCGAAGTCAATGCCGACGATACGACATCGACTTCACGACGAGTGATTGCCGGGAACCAGTCGTTGGACAACAGGATTCGTTTGCAGGTGATGGCGAAATCCGGTGTGAGCCTTGCCCGCAGTTCCGGGTTGGATACTTGCTTGCGCAGGACGGAACGCGCGCGCTTCTCGAACAGTGGCAACGCGTACTTCCGCGCGAACGGTTTCGTCATACCGACGACGTACATTTCCTTCTGACCGTACACAGCGCCGCGAATAGCCTTCTGGACCCACGGAAATCTGCGGTACAGGGATCGAACGGACGAAGCGATTCCGTGATCGCGCTTGGGCATCACCCAGGAGGCAGTGCGCTGGAACAGCGTGAGGTGTTCGACCTTGTCGACGATCGCGGGCACGAACTGGATCGCCGACGCGCCCGTGCCGATCACCGCGACCCGCTCGCCCGTCAGATCGTGGTCGTGATCCCATTCTGCCGAGTGGAACATGTTGCCGCGGAACATCTCCAAGCCGGGAACTTTGGGCAGGGTCGGAGTGGAGAGTGCACCGGTCGCCGCGACGAGGACATCGGCGGTGAGGTCGCCGCGCGAGGTCGACACCGCCCACTGTGCGCGTTCGCCGTCCCATTGCGCATTGCGCAGCTCGCACCCGAACATCGTCCGCTGCATGACGCCCTGCTCGCGGGCCACCCGACGCAGGTACGCGTAGATCTCGGCCTGGGTGCCGTGCGCCCTCTCCCAACCTGGTTCCGGGGCGAAGGAATAGGAGTACAACGCACTCGGAACATCGCATGCGGCACCGGGGTACGTGTTCACCCGCCAGGTTCCACCGACATCGTCGCCGCGTTCGACGACGAGGACATCGGCGGCCGGGTCGTCGCGCAGGAGTGTGGCGGCCATACCGATGCCACCGAATCCCGCGCCGACGATGAGGGTGCGCACATGTTCGGGAAGCGTTGCCGGACTCATTTCATCACCAGGGCCTTCCACACCGGGAGCAGCCTCTCCCGGAACTCACGATCGGATTCAGGAGTGCGCATCAGGGCCGACACGGCCAGCCCCCGAGCCAGTTCGATGCTGAGGTCGATGACATCGGGAGCGAGCCGGTCGCCCATGATTTCCATCAACCCCACGCGCAGCGCATCGGACACCTTGCGTTCGAGCGGGATCATCGCGGCGTGCAACGCCGGATCGGTGCGTGCCGCCACCCACAGTTCGAGTGCGGCATGGAACAGCGGTCCTGAGAACGCATCGATCAGCGTCTCGAACCCGAGTTCGGGATCGGGTTCCGCGTCGAGGATTTCGACGAGCCGCTTGTCTACGAGATGCCCGACGGCCGCGACGACCAGCGATTCCTTGGTCGGAAAGTGATGGAGCTGCGCGCCGCGCGATACTCCGGCCCTCTTGGCGATGCCGTGGGTACTGGTGCCCGAGTACCCCAGCTCGTCGAGGGATTCGATCGCCGCATCGAGCAACTTCGCGCGTGTCGCGGCGGTGCGTTGCGCCTGGGTTCGCGAACCCGTCGCCATGGTGTCGTGGATCACGCTACCGAGCGTAACTGCAAAAGAACAAACAGTCCAGACTGTTTTTAACTGGTACCTACGGTGCCGCAGGGTGCCGAGACCGATTCGATACCCAAGCCGGGGCCAAACGGTGGCACTCAGAGCAGACTCACTTACGCGCACTGCAATACCGAGCAGTAAGGGAGTCCGCATGACATTCACCGACACCACCACCGGCACCCACGTCTCCACCCTCGCCGAGCTCGCCGAATATGTCGGCAAGCCGCTGGGGCTCAGTTCATGGATCACGGTCGGACAGGATCGGATCGACACCTTCGCCGACGCCACCGACGATCATCAGTGGATCCACATCGACCCCGAACGCGCAGCGAAGGAAAGTCCATTCGGCGGACCGATCGCACACGGGTATCTGACACTGTCACTGATCATTCCGATGTGGTACGAGGTGCTGAAGGTCGACAGCGTGACACTGGCCCTCAACTACGGCCTCGACAAGGTCCGCTTCACCAATCCGGTGCCGGCAGGTGGTCGGGTACGACTCGACGCCACCCTGAAATCGCTCGAGGACCTACCGACGGGCGGCGTGCAGATCGTCATCGAGGGCGTGATCGAACTCGAGAACAGTGAACGCCCCGCGGTGGTCGTCGAAGCGATCTACCGCATGTTCGAGTAGGAAGTACACCCCCCCAGAGTGAGCGAACGGCACCTTCGGTCGATCTGATCGACCAAAGGTGCCGTTCGCTCGGAAAAGCAGGGGGCAATCTACTGAGCCAGGAGCTCGGCGATCTGAATGGTATTGAGCGCAGCGCCCTTTCGGAGGTTGTCGCCCGACACGAACAGTGCGATGCCACGGCCTTCCGGAGCGCCGGGATCCTGACGGATACGACCCACCAGCGACACATCGTCGCCTGCCGCTGCGAGCGGCGTCGGCACATCGACCAGCTTGACGCCCGGAGCCGACGCGAGAACTTCCTGCGCACGCGCCGCGGAGAGCGGACGCTCGAACTCAGCATTGATCGACAGCGAGTGGCCAGTGACAACCGGGACGCGCACGCACGTGCCCGACACGAGCAGGTCGGGAAGACCGAGGATCTTGCGCGACTCGTTGCGCAGCTTCTGGTCTTCGTCGGTCTCACCGGTACCGTCGTCGACGATTGCGCCGGCCATCGGGAGAACGTTGAACGCGATCGGCGCGACGTACTTGTCCGGGGCCGGGAAGTCGACGGCACTGCCGTCGTGCACGAGCTTCTCGGCGTCGCCGATGACAGCACGCGCCTGGCCGAGGAGTTCCTCGACACCGGCGATACCGCTACCCGACACGGCCTGGTAGCTCGAGATGATCAGACGCTGCAGACCGGCCTCGTCGTGGAGGGCCTTGAGGACCGGCATCGCGGCCATGGTCGTGCAGTTCGGGTTGGCGATGATGCCCTTCGGCGGGTTCTTCGCCTCCTCCGGGTTGACCTCGCTCACCACGAGCGGAACCTCGGGGTCCTTGCGCCACGCCGACGAGTTGTCGACGACGGTCGCTCCCGCAGCGGCGAACCGCGGAGCCTGCTCGCGCGACAGGGTCGCACCGGCGGAGAACAGGGCGATGTCGATGCCCTTCAGATCCTCGTCGGAGGTCGCGGCCGCATCCTCGACGACGATCTCCTCGCCGCGGAACGGCAGCTTCTTACCGGCCGAGCGGGCGGATGCGAAGAACCGCACCTTGTCGGCCGGGAAGTTGCGCTCCTCGAGGAGCGTGCGCATGACGATGCCGACCTGACCGGTCGCGCCGACAACAGCGATTGTCTTTCCCATGATTACCGTCCCGTCCCTGCATGCACGACGGCTTCTTCTGTGCCGCCGAGGTCGAACGCCGCGTGGAGTACACGCACGGCGTCGTCGAGCTCGTTGTCGTCGACCAGCACCGAGATGCGGATCTCCGAGGTGGAAATGAGGTCGATGTTGATACCGGCCTCGGCCAGCGTCTCGCAGAACTTGGCGGTGACGCCGGGGTGGCTCTTCATACCCGCGCCGACGAGCGACACCTTGCCGATGTGGTCGTCGAACAGCACCTGGGTGAAACCGATGTCTTCCTGCCGCTTGGTGAGCAGTTCGACGGCGCGCGGGCCATCGTCGGTCGGCAGAGTGAAGGTGATGTCGGTCTTGCCCGTCTCCACCTTCGAGATGTTCTGCAGCACCATGTCGATGTTGATTTCGGCGTCGGCGACAGCGCGGAACACCTTCGCGGCGTAGCCGGGTGTGTCGGGCAGTCCGACGACGGTGATCTTCGATTCGCTGCGATCGTGTGCAACGCCGGTGATCAGGGCTTCTTCCACGGGGATGTCCTCCATCGATCCGGTCACGAGGGTGCCGGGCTTGGTGGTGTACGACGAACGAACGTGCACAGGCACGTTGTAGCGGCGGGCGTACTCGACGCAGCGCAGCATCAGCACCTTTGCGCCGCATGCAGCGAGTTCGAGCATCTCCTCGAAGGAGACCTTGTCGAGCCGCTGCGCATCCTTGACGATGCGCGGATCAGCGGTGAACACGCCGTCGACGTCGGTGTAGATCTCGCAGACATCCGCATTCAGTGCGGCGGCAAGCGCCACAGCGGTCGTGTCCGACCCGCCGCGACCGAGCGTCGTGATGTCCTTGTTGTCCTGGCTGACGCCCTGGAACCCGGCGACGAGCACGATGCTGCCCTCGTCGAGTGCGGTGCGCACCCGGCCGGGAGTCACGTCGATGATCTTCGCCTTGCCGTGGCTGCCGGTGGTGATGACACCTGCCTGCGAGCCGGTGAACGACCGGGCTTCGGCTCCGAACGAGTGGATCGCCATCGCGACAAGCGCGTTGGAGATGCGTTCACCCGAGGTGAGGAGCATGTCCATCTCGCGCGCCGGGGGGGCCGGGCAGACCTGTTGGGCGAGGTCGAGGAGTTCATCGGTCGTGTCGCCCATCGCCGAGACGACCACGACGACGTCGTTGCCGGCCTTCTTGGTCTCGACGATCCTTTCAGCGACGCGCCGGATCCGTTCGGCCGTCGCGACCGATGATCCTCCGTACTTCTGGACGACGAGTGCCACGCTGGCGAACCTCCGGGGTCTTGGGTACAAGTCCAGGAAGCAAGCTTACCGATGTCGGCGCACCTCGCGGGCCCCGCCCTATCAGGGTACGGTCGTGCGCAGAAGCATGACGTTGTAATCGCTCCAGCGTGAGGCCGTGAAATAGAGGTCGTGTCCCGTCGACCACGGGTGGATGAACGGCGCATAGAGACCCCCGGCCTCGTCGCGGGTCACGAGCGGCCTCGGCCCACTCCACGGGCCTTCGGGCGACGGGCTGGTGCGCAGTTCGATCGCGCCGGTCGCGTCGTTGCCATAGAGCATGACGAATCGGTCGCCGGTGAAGTGCACCGACAGCTCCCCCACCGCGCCAGGAACGATCGGTACCGCACGGTCGACGTCACCCGGAATCCAGCCGTCGGCGGTCCAGTACTCGTACGCGGCGAGGTCGAGGATCTGCTGTTCGGGCACGCGGGAGAGGAACGCGGCGCCGAACCTCCCCTGCGGAGTTCCGTAGTCGTAGAGGTAACCGCCGTGTCGCACGTATGCGTGCTGCTGAAAATTGGCGTTGCCCGACGACAGCTGCTGGACGCCCGGTATATCGAGGGGAACGTTCAGCCTCGCGGTGGCCGGGTCGACATGCCAGGTCTCGCCGTTGTCGGCCGACGTGCCGATCATCGAGGCGTTGGTCCACCATTCGCCGTGGTCACCCCAGGCGCGCACCGACATGAAGTTGATGTACTGAACCCCGTCGACGGAGATTCCCGCCGTAGGGATCACGGTCTTCTCGATCCCCTCGATCCCGAGCGCCCCCACGAGCTCGCGGGAGAAATCGGGAGCGTGCGCATGCACCGGCGAGCCGGCGTGGATGTCGCCGGGAACCGGATCGGGTACATCGATGCCGTCGGTCAGGTTCGTGTCGCCACTGCGCATGAGGACGTTGTGGCGCCATTCCTCACCCGGGGCGGAACAATCTCCGAAGGTGTCGCCGAAGGCCATGAGGATTCTGCGATCCGGTTCCGCTGCGCCGTTGTCCCACATGATGGCCAGGTCCGTGCCCGAGACGGAGAACCGCGCATCGGTCCGGTTGTCGCTGTGTGGTCCGGTGAGCCACGCGACGGCCCGCGTAGGTCCGGATCCCAGGTCGGGGAGCCGATCCTTCGGCTCACCGGGCAGAAGATCGGCGCTGCCGCCGCTACCGAACCCGCTACCGCTGGGACGCTCGTGGCTGCACGGCTCGGCGCCCGCCTGCGCTGCGAGCGGCACCGTCCCACCGAGTGCGAGGACGAGGGCGCAACCCCCGACGACTGCCGGTCTCATCGGCCTCATCGACACGCCCCTCACAGCTCGCCTGTTACTCGTGTTACTGGTGATGCCAAAGTTTCCACTGAGCACGATAAGCGGGTGTGACGCGAGTGCGGGGAACAACTGGTTTCGATCAGGTCACGAACACGCCGTCATCGTGTCCGTCCAGCACGTCCCCGCCTTCCATCCCGGGCAACGCACACAGCACGGACATCCCCGTGGGCGACGCCCGGTAATGCGCGTTACACTGCTTGGCATGCAGCGTGCGCTTCTTCTCGGCCGCCGCGGCGGGATTTGACCAGACCGGCCTCCCGTCGCGGGGTTTCGTCGCGCCGGTCGATATCCTGATCTGGACTCACAAGTCCCCTTTTTCTTGGAGTACGTCATGTCACCCGCCGACGCTTTCACCTCCGGTTCGCGCAACATCACGCCGCCGACCAAGCCCGCTCCCGCCGACCAGGCAGCATGGAACAAGCAGAAGAACTCGTCCATGCCCACCTACCGTTACCGGCCTTTCGCCGAAGAGGTGGAGCCCGTCTCGCTCCCCGACCGGACCTGGCCCGACAAGATCATCGACCGCGCCCCGGGTTGGTGCGCCGTCGACCTGCGCGACGGCAACCAGGCGCTCATCGATCCGATGAGTCCGGCACGCAAGCGCCGCATGTTCGATCTGCTCGTCCGGATGGGCTACAAGGAGATCGAGGTCGGTTTCCCGTCGGCGAGCCAGACGGATTTCGATTTCGTCCGGGAAATCATCGAGGACAACGCCATTCCCGATGACGTGACCATCCAGGTCCTGACGCAGTCGCGGCCCGAGCTGATCACCCGCACCTTCGAGGCCTGCGCCGGTGCGCAGAACGTGATCGTGCACTTCTACAACTCGACGTCGATCCTGCAGCGCCGCGTCGTGTTCAGGGCAGACCAGGCCACCGTCAAGAAGATCGCTACCGACGCCGCTGAATTGGTGATCGAGACGGCGAAGAACTACCCCGACACGAACTGGCGGTGGGAGTACTCGCCCGAGTCGTACACCGGCACCGAGCTGTCGTATGCCAAAGAGGTCTGCGATGCGGTCGTCGAGACGCTCGGCGGCACCCCCGAGAACCCGGTCATCATCAATCTGCCCGCCACCGTCGAGATGGCGACGCCGAACGTCTACGCCGACTCGATCGAGTGGATGCACCGCAACCTGGCCGCACGCGACTCGATCATCCTGTCGCTGCACCCGCACAACGACCGGGGCACCGGAGTTGCCGCAGCCGAGCTGGGATACCAGGCCGGCGCCGATCGCATCGAAGGCTGCCTATTCGGTAACGGTGAGCGCACCGGCAACGTGTGCCTGGTGACGCTGGGCCTGAACATGTTCAGCCGGGGCGTCGATCCCCAGATCGACTTCTCGGACATCGACGAGATCCGACGGACCGTCGAATACTGCAACCAGCTGCCCGTCCCGGAGCGTCACCCCTACGGCGGCGACCTGGTCTACACCGCATTCTCCGGCAGCCACCAGGACGCAATCAACAAGGGTATGGACGTCATGAAGGCCGACGCGGACGCTGCGGGCGCCGACGTCGACGACATCACCTGGGCGGTTCCGTACCTGCCGATCGACCCGAAGGATGTCGGCCGCAGCTACGAGGCCGTGATCCGCGTGAACTCGCAGTCCGGCAAGGGCGGCGTCGCGTACATCATGAAGCACGACCACGGACTGAACCTGCCGCGTCGACTGCAGGTCGAGTTCTCACAGGCCGTACAGAAGGTCACCGACGGCGAAGGCGGTGAGGTCAGCCCCAAGGAGATGTGGGACATCTTCAACGAGGAGTACCTGGCCCCCATCACCCCGCTCGAGCGCATCAAGCAGAAGGTGACCGCTGCCGAGACCGACGACGGCGAAGACACCGTGGTCGCAGTCCTGAAGGTGGACGGCGTCGAGAAAGAGATCACCGGCTCCGGCAACGGACCGCTGGCAGCGTTCGTCGACGGGCTGGAATCCCTCGGATACCAGGTGGCCGTGCGCGGCTACGCCGAGCACGCGATGTCCGCCGGCGACGACGCCAATGCCGCTGCATTCGTCGAAGCCGACGTGACACGGCCCGACGGCACCACCGCGCTGGTGTGGGGTGCAGGCATCGCGCCATCGATCACCGTCGCGTCGCTGCGCGCGATCGTCTCGGCAGTGAACCGCGCCCACCTCTGATCCGATAATTCGACCGCACGAACGCGGCGGGCCCGGTCGGGCCCGCCGCGTTCGCCGTCTGCGCCACAGAATCTCGACTGCTCAATACCCCTGCACACGGACAATCAGGGCGGTAATCTGCGGATGGCATCTCGACAGCCGTCGCACTTTCACAGGCAGGGAAAGTACGATACTCCGTCGATATCCGAATTCGGTTCGTGCACAGGATGGTCCATCAAAAGACGGAGAGTCGCATGGAATTCTGGGACATCATCTGGTACATCATCGTCTGCTTCGCATTCATCGCCTACCTGATCATGCTGTGGATGATCATCAGCGACCTGTTCCGGAATCGGGAGCAGTCGGGCTGGGTGAAGGCCATCTGGATCGTCTTCCTGTTCATCGTGCCATGGCTCACGGCGCTGGTGTACCTGATCGTGCACGGTGACGGAATGGCGAAGCGGTCGGCCCGCGAAGCTGCCGAATTCAAGTCGGCACAGGACAATTACATCCGGGATGTCGCAGGGAAGTCCCCCGCCGAGCACATCGCAGATGCAAAGGCACTGCTCGATGCAGGCACGATCACCGAGGACGAGTTCCAGTCGCTCAAGGCAAAGGCGCTCGCCTGATCTGCACAACACCGGCCTGATCTGCACGATCGATCCGCGACGCCGCGGTGCGGAACGCATCCAGCACCGCGGCGACCGCGGGGCGCTCCATTGACCCGTGGCGCGTCACGAGTTCGTAGATCCTCGCCGCACGCACACCGGCAATCCGTACCCGTACCACGCGCGGATGCTGCACCGAGTACCTCGGCATCAGCGCAACGCCGCGGCCGGCGGCAACCAGTTCCTCGATGACATGGAAATCGTTGATGCGGTGCACCACTCGGGGTTCCACTCCGGTCACGGCGGTGACGGACAACAAGACGTCGTCCACCGGGAACCCTCCTCGCACACTGATCCAGTTCTCGTCCGCGAGATCGCCGAGCCGGACTTCGTCGCGGCCTGCGAGACGGTGGGCGGGTGGGAGCACGAGATCGATCGGTTCACGCAGCAACCCGGTTGTCGCGACACGCGGCCCGCTCAGCGCCGGAGCGCGTTCGTCCCTGTGGGTGAGGACCACGTCGTAATCAGCCAGCAGGGGCGGCACTGCGGAGGCAGGCACGTCCTCGTCCTGCGCGTCGATGTCCACGCCGCTGTCCGTCACGAGGTCCAGCACGGCGGGCAGTAGCAATGCTGCACCCGACGGGAACAGTGCAATGCGCACGCGACCGCGCGGTGAGGTCCGGAAGGCCGCCATCTCCGCATCAGCTCGGTCGAGCGCGGTGATCACGTCGTCGGCACGCACGACGAGGGCCTGACCCGCATCGGTGAAGCGCAGCCTGCGACCGGACGGTTCGAGAAGCGGGACGCCTGCTTCACGAGCCAGGATCTTGAGCTGCTGGGACACCGCCGACGGGGTCATCGACAGCGCCACCGCGGTCGCGGCCACCGTGCCGCGGTCAGCGAGTTCGCGCAGAATCCGCAACCGTGTCGCATCCATGAAGTAAATCTACACATTTACTTAAGAAAGTTTAGATTGTCGATATTGTTTCTATAGCGAACAATATCTGGGTGACCACCCGCGCCCGCATCCTCGCTCTGACCGTCGTCCTCCTGTGGGGATGCAACTTCCTCGCCATCAGGGTCGGGATCGATCACTTCCCGCCGATTTTCTTCGCGGGCCTGCGGTTCCTCGTCATCGCCATCCCCGTCGTGCTGTTCGTACCGCGCCCCACGGTGCATCTGCGCTGGCTTCTGCTCTACGGCCTGGCGTTCGGATTCGCGCAGTTCGGCTTCCTGTTCTGGGCGATGAACGCGGGACTCGCTACCGGTCTTGCGTCGTTGGTCCTGCAGTCCGCCGCCCCGATGACCGTCGCTCTCGGTGCACTGCTCCTCGGCGAACGACTCGGGCGCATCCAGGTGATCGGGCTCGTCGTCGCCGTCGCGGGAATGCTCCTCGTCGCAGGAGCACAGGGCGGCAACAGCGTCGGACTCGTACCCCTTCTGTTGGGCCTGCTCGCCGGCCTGTCGTGGGCAATCGCCAACATCGCGACCCGCAAGGCGAAGTCCACCGAACCGATGAAACTGATGTCCTGGATGTGTGTGATCGCCACCATCCCACTGTTCGCGGTGTCGTGGATCGTCGAAGGCCCCACCGCCGGCTGGGCCGCGCTCGGATCCTCCTTCTCGACCGGCGAGGGACGCATCGCACTCGTCGGCCTCGCCTACACCGCCGTCGCCGGCACCGTCGTCGGCACCGGCATCTACGTCGCCCTTCTCGGCCGTTACCCGGCAAGCACCGTGGCCCCGCTGTCGCTGATGGTGCCGATCGTCGGGTTCACGGTCGCGTGGCTGGCACTCGGCGAGGTACCGACACCGCTGACCATCGTCGGCGGGCTCGTGGTCATCGCCGGAGCGCTGGTCGCACAGTCGGCCGGACGCCGCACTGCAGGCGCCATCCCCGGCCGAGCGAATGGCACATTGCATCCGATGACGGGCTGTTGCAAAATCGCGGGTCGGTCCCCGCCGTGTCACAACGGGGCCTGACCTGCGATTTCATGTAGAATCTGTTGGTGGCCAAAGGATATCGACCCGTCGACCGCGACCAACAGTTCCTGATCCCCCCGGACATGCGCGACTGGCTCACCGCCGACCACCCCGTCTGGACGGTCATCGACATCATCGACCGGATCGACACCACCGCCTTCCACAAGAACGCCAAGACCGGTGGTGCCGGACGCGCCGGCTACCACCCCGACATGCTGCTGACCCTGCTGGTGTGGGCATGGTCCCGCGGAGAACGCTCCTCCCGCCGCATCGAACGACTGTGCACCGAAGACGTCGCCTACCGGGTCATCTGCGCCCAGGACATCCCCGACCACGTCACGATCGCCCGATTCCGCACAACCCACGCCACCGCCTGCGAAGACCTGTTCACCCAGGTCCTGATGCTCGCCGCCGGCCTGGGGTTGGGCCGACTCGAAACCATCGCGTTGGACTCGGTCAAGATCGCCTCCAACGCCGGGACCAGCGCCAACCGCACCGAATCGTCCGTGCGAGCCGAAGCAGCCGAAGCAGCCGAAGCGGCTCGGGCACTGGCGGCAGCGGCGGTGGCCGCGCACGAGGCCACCGACACCAGCGAAGACGACGAGCACGGCCCCGACCGGCCCGGACCCGGTTCGGTCCCCCCGCCGTTGGCCGATCCGCGGTCGCGGGCAGCGCGGATCAGCGAGGCGATCGCGGTCCTCGACTCCGCTCGCGCCGCCGAACAGCAGGCCCGGGCCGACAAGGACACCTCGGCACGGGCGTATCTCGAGCAGGCCCAGAGCGCAGCGATGCCGAAGGGATTACCGCCGGCCTCGGTGGCGGTCGCGGCAGCACAGTTGGCGCTGGAGAAGGCATTGGCGGCGCATGCTGCGAAGGTGGCACGCTATGAGCAGCGGAAGGCCGAGGCGGCCGCGAAAGGCCACAAGTACGGTGGCTGGGTGATCCGACCGGCCGAGCAGGACCCGAAAGTGATCAAGGCCCGGACGAGGCTGGCTCGCGTCACCGAAGCAGCGAAGGCTGCGGTCGCGGCACACGCCGATCCTGACATCGAGGACCGGTCGGAGCGGGTGGTCAACACCACCGATCCGGAGTCCGGGTTGCAACCGTTGCGGGGCGGTAACTGGTTGCAGGGATTCAACTGTCAGGCTGTGACCAGTGGTGACGGGGTGATCATGGCGGTATCGGTGGCGGTCAATCCGACCGATGCGCCGACGTTCGTGCCGATGATGCAGGCCGCGGTCGCTGCTGCCGAGACGATCACCGCCGCCCGCACCGCCGGGACCGGTACCGACGGCGAGGGGATCGGGGTGTTGCTCGCCGACGCGGGGTATTTCTCCGAGGCCAACGTCACTGCGCCGGGACCGGACCGGTTGATCGCCCGCGGGAAGGGCCGGTATCTCGAACACGCGGTAAGGGACACACCGACGTCGGGACCACCGCCGGCCGGGGCGTCACCGGTGGAGGCGATGGCACATCGGTTGCGGACCGAGGAGGGAATCACGACTTACCGCAAGCGTTCTCATATTGCGGAGACTCCGTTCGGGCATGCCAAGCACAATCTGAATTTTCGGCGGTTCACCGGGCGGGGGTTGGTTCGTGCTCGTGGTGAGTGGAGTTTCCATGCTGCGGTGCACAACATCGGCAAGATCCTCACGCTGGTGGGTGGGGGCGGGTTGCCGGCCACGGTGTGAGGTGGTGGTCCCGGGGCGGGGAGTGCCCGTCCCGGGAACCGTCGATTCATTGTGTGGTCGCGAGCTGTCGGAAATTCGCAACAGCCCGATGAACGAGACGAATGATTCATTCGCTCGGGTCGGGCAGGGTACGAGGACGTAACACACCTGTGGAAAACTCGGCGCGTGGCTACAACGACGGGGATCTCGGTGCGCGGACGCATCGCGCTACGCGCAGCCGAAGCGGCTGGGTGGGCATCACGCAAGGCCGGACGCGGTAACGGATCGATGATTGGCGGGCTCATCGCCCTCAAAATCGATCCCGGCCTGATGACGCAACTCGGTCGCGGGCGCCGCACCGTGCTCGTCACCGGCACCAACGGTAAATCCACCACTACGCGCATGACCGCGGCGGCGCTCGAGACCCTCGACGCTGTCGTGACTCAGCCCGACGGTGCGAACATGGACGCGGGCATCGTCTCGACGCTCGCCGCCAACCGCACCGCTCGGCTCGCCGCGATCGAGGTCGACGAACTGCACACCCCGCACGTCGCCGACGCGCTCGCGCCCGAAGCGATCGTGCTGCTCAACCTCACCCGAGATCAACTCGATCGCGTCGGCGAGATCAACATGATCGAGCGCAGACTTCGCGCCGGGCTGCAGAGCCACACCGGCGCGACGATCATCGCCAACTGCGACGACGTGCTCGTGACCTCCGCCGCGTTCGACAACCCGAACGTCGTGTGGGTTGCGGCCGGAGCGGGATGGGCCGGCGACTCCGTCAGTTGCCCCCGCACCGGCGAACCCATCGTGCGCGACGGCGACCACTGGTACAGCACGGGATCGGACTTCGCCCGTCCGACGCCCGACTGGTGGGTCGACGAAGACAATCTCCACGGGCCCGACGGGCTCGTCCTGCCTTTGAAACTGACCCTGCCCGGGCGTGCGAACCGCGGCAACGCGGCGCAGGCCGTCGCCGCCGCCGTCGCACTCGGTGCAGATCCCGCGAAGGCTGCGGCAGCGACATCCGTGGTCGAAGAAGTCGCGGGACGATACAAGACCGTGCAGGTCGGGCCACATTCGGTCCACATGCTCCTGGCGAAGAACCCTGCCGGCTGGCAGGAAGCACTGTCGATGATCGATCCGACCGTCGACGGCCTGGTGATCGCGGTCAATGGTCAGGTGCCGGACGGCGAGGACCTGTCGTGGCTGTGGGATGTACGTTTCGAACACTTCGAGAATGTGCAGGTGGTCGCCGCAGGTGAGCGCGGCACCGACCTCGCCGTGCGGCTGACATACGCAGGAGTCGAGCACACACTCGTCGCGGATCCGCTGCGCGCCATCGCCTCGTGCCCTCCCGGACGCGTCGAGGTTCTCGCCAACTACACGGCGTTCCGGGATCTGAACACCGCGATTGCCAAGGGGGCTACGAATGTCTGAGTCGACAGTGCGGATCGGCCTCGTCCTGCCCGATGTCATGGGCACCTACGGCGACGGAGGCAACGCACTGGTGTTGCGTCAGCGCCTCCGGATGCGCGGCCACGACGCGGAGATCATCGAGCTCGGACTGAACGATTCGGTCCCCGACTCACTCGACCTCTACACGCTCGGCGGTGCCGAAGACGCCGCGCAACGCCTCGCGACACGTCACCTCCAGCGCTATCCCGGTCTGCAGCAGGCGGCGGAACGCGGTGTACCCGTCCTGGCGATCTGCGCGGCCATCCAGGTACTCGGACACTGGTACGAGACCTCGTCCGGCGAACGGGTCGACGGTGTGGGTCTACTCGACGCGACGACATCGCCGCAGAAGACTCGGGCAATCGGCGAGGTCGTCATCACCCCGGGCGTCGCCGGTCTTACCCAACCGGTGTCCGGTTTCGAAAACCACCGGGGCGGTACAACACTCGGAGGCGATGCGCACCCTCTGGGGAAGGTTACCCGCGGCGTAGGTAACGGTGTCGGCGACGGAAACGAAGGCGCGGTGCAGGGTTCGGTCTACGGAACGTACCTGCACGGCCCGGTACTGGCACGCAACCCCGAGTTCGCCGACCACCTGCTCGCCCGCGCCCTGGGCGTCGAATCACTGCCGCCACTCGACCTTCCCGAGGTCGAACAACTCCGCCGGGAACGACTGCGCGCGTAGCGGGTTCATCCCTGCGCAACGTGGGCGAGGATCAGGTCGGCGAGCTCGTTCGGCGCCTCGTCGGGGATCCAGTGACTGATCCCGGTGAGCGTTTCGAGCCGGTAGGGCGCCGACACGTACCGCGGTGTGGCGTCGACGGCGGCGCGTCCGATCGCGACGTCGGAGTCGCTCCACACCATGAGCGTGGGCACGTCGACACGACCGAGAGCCGACCGCGGGTCGGTCAACGGAATCGCGCGGTACCAGTTCACCCCACCCCGCACTGCCAGCGGATCGGTCATTCGTTCCATATCGCGCGCGGCGGCCGCGGGCAGCTGTCCCGTCCGTCGCAGGACCGCTCTGCTCACCGCCGGAATGGTCAGCAGTTTCTCCGGGAGCCAGGGCAATTGGAACGCCAACATGTACCAGGATTTGAACAGTTGAGTGCTGGTGACCATCGACCGCAGGAATGCAGCGGGGTGCGGCACGGATACCGCGGTCAGTGTGTGCACCGCGTGCGGATGCCACGCGGCTACCGCCCACGCGACAGCGGCACCCCAGTCATGTCCGACCAGGTGCACCGGCCCGTCGCCCGTCGCGTCGATGAGCGTGATCGTGTCGTCGGCGAGGAGCTGAAGCCGGTAGTCGCGGCGGCAGTGCGGACGTGCACCCGGTGAGTACCCACGCTGATCGGGGACGATGGTGCGGTATCCGGCGTCGTGGAGCCGTGGTACCACCTCGCTCCAGGATCGCGAATCCTGGGGAAACCCGTGCAGAAGCACGATCCGCTCACCGTCGATCGGGCCGTCGTCTCGCACGTCGAATGTCAGACCGTCGCGCACGACCGTACCGATACGTTCCCCCACCGCGTCCCTTCCGACCTCCCCTGAACAGGGGTTCGGCCCGTTGATTCGCTTTACGCGATCTACGGGCCGGATCTCTGCTTCACGAGCCTCTGTCGTCCTCGGACGTCTGCTCGATTCGCACCTTCAATGTTATCTACATCACACCCGTTCGTCAAGGGCCGCTTTCTCGATGTACGAACTCTGGCGCCGGTGCGGCTACGCTTCGGTGGCCTTCACCAGAATCCGCGAGGGAACATGGTTCGCCCACCCGGAATCCGGCCAGTTGAACCATCCCGACGATGCGAACGTCCCTCCGTCCGGGTGCAGTGTCGTGCCGGTGATGAACGACGACAACTTCGACGCCAGGAACACCACGCTGTTCGACACATCGGTGACGTCCCCCGCCCGGCCCATGGGGATCGCGATGCGAACCCCTTTCGGGGTGGACATGGACGAGTCACCACCGCCGAGCGAGGCGAGTTTGGCAAGGTTGGGTGTCGGAACATAGTCGGGCGCAACATTGTTCACCCGGATCCCATCGGGCGCAACCTCGATCGAGAGAGTGCGGGCGAACTGCTCGACAGCCGCCTTTGCAGCCGAATAGACCGCGAAACCCGGGGCGGCGCGGTGCGCTTCGATCGTCGTGAGATTGATGATGCTTCCGCCACGTCCACCGGCCTGCATTCGCGGCACCGCGAGTGAGCATGCGTGGAGCACGTGCGAGAGGTTGGTGCGCAGGATGGCATCCCATCCTTTCGCGTTGGTGTCGACGAAGGGTGCTCGGAACGTGCCGCCGACGATGTTGACGAGGGTGTCGACGCGCCCCCAACGCTCGTCGACCTGCTCGAACAGCTCTGTCAGCGCGTCGGGATCGCGGGCGTCGCCCTGCGTGACGAGGTGGTCGACGCCCTGCGTGTCGAGCACATCGCGTAGTTCTTTCACCGCGGTGTCGTCGAGGTCGATGACGGCGGGACGTACCCCGTTCGCGGCGAGGTCCGCCACGATGGCGGCACCGAGGCCTCCGGCCCCGCCGGTGACCACCGCAACCGTCCCGTCGAGCCCCGCACGTTCTTCGAACCAGCCCATCACACTCATCCTCTTCCGATGTAGGTGGCGCCGAAGGACTCAAGGAAATCTGTGGTGGCCGAGAGCCCTTCGACGGGACACGACACAAGCACCCAATCGACGCCTGCCTTCTCGAGCTGGTCGAGCACGTCGCGATGACGGTCGGCCTCGACGGACGACAACATGATTTCCTGGCTGTACGAGTAGACGACGTCGATGTGGTCGGTGCGGCCGGCCGTGACCGCCTGTGCGCGGAGCTCGGCGATCTCGCCGCCGAGCTGCTCGACCGGGCCGAGCTCTGCGGTGCGCGCTGTGGTGCTCAGCGTCGCGCCGCCGGACATCGGCATCCAGCCCTGTGCTCGCTGCGCGACGCGTCGTCTGGTCAGTGCGGAGTTGCCTCCGATCCAGATCGGGATCGGATCCTGGACGGGGCGGGGTCGGGCGATGATGTCCTGCGCGCTGAAGTGACGCCCCTGATACGAGAAGGGCTGGCCGCTCCAGTGCAGCGGGAGCACGTCGAGAGCCTCGTCGAAGAGGGCGTTGCGCTCGTCGAAGTCGACGCCGAGAGCGTGGAATTCACGCTTCTGATATCCGGTTCCGATGCCGAGGGTGAATCTGCCGCCGGATAGCTTGTCGAGGGTGGCTGAGGCCTTCGCGAGCAGGAATGGATTGCGGTAGGGAACCACAGCGAGATAGGTGAGCAGCCTCAGTCGCTCGGTCGCGGCGGCCACGTAACCGAGTGCCACGAGCGAATCGAGGGTTTGATGCCCGCCGCGGTCGAGCCACTTCGCGCCAGGCGCCGGGTGCTCACTGAACGAGAGTGCATCGAACCCGGCCTGCTCGGCGGCGACGGCGACGTCGCGCAACGGACCTGGATCGAGGACATCGCCGTCAGAACCGTTGATCTCGGGGTAATGAAAGATGAAGCGCATTGCCTACCTCGTCGCACCTGAGAACCCAACCGGGATTCTGAATCGAGAAAACCATCCTTTCGATTCAAGATAGTCGGATTCTCACATGATGCAACAGAGCCTCCCGGGGCTGTTCTGGGTCCTCGGTGTCGCTACTTCGCGTCGGCGCCGTCGAGCATCCACGTGTCGTCGATGCGCTTCAGAGTGATGAGGAATCTCGTCGCGTCGGTGCGGCCCTCGGGGACGACGACATTCTTGACATCCTGATCGAGGAACACGAGCACGGTCGCGGTGTCGCCGTCGAGCGTTTCGAGTCCGGCGTGGGAGACCGTCGCGACCGACGAACCCTGCCCGTTTTCCACAAGTTCGCGCAGGTCGCCCGCGACACCCGAGTACTTCGCCGCGAACTCCTCGGTGGAGGCCGCGGTCACGGCGCTGAGAGAGTCGTCGAACGATTGGTAGTCGTAGGTGCCCAAGGTGGTCGCATACTCGCGGGCGGCGTCGACCGCCTCGGTGCGCAACGACTCGGTCTGCCCTGCCTGCCACCACTGGAAACCGAAGAAGCCGGCGGCGACGGCCAGCAGCACGATCACCGCACTGGACACCGCTCGTCCGACTCCGCCGCGACGTGCAGGATTCTCAGCCGGATCTGCCGCAGTATCGATCCGGTCCGATGTATCGGTCGGGTTCTCGTCAACCATCAATTCCCCAGTCCTTCCAGGAGTTTCTGCCAGTAGTTCAGCACCTCGACACCCGTCGGGATCAAAAGAGGATCGTCCGCCATGTCGGGGCCCGACACAGCACCCGGAGTGGTTTGCCCCTGCAGGCCCAGATCATCGGGCCTCGGCGCGACACGGGCGCCGCGCTGGGACAGGTCTTCGCCGGGAGGGCAGTACAGAGACCGGTTGGGCTCACGCGGGCTTTCGTCACCGATCACCATCCGCTGGGTGTCGTAGACACAGACCGGCCCCTGCGTCCCGACCAGCGAGAAGTCGGCCCGGTCGCCCTTGACGATTCCAGAGAGATCGGCGAGCGTCGCGGGCATCGCATCGAGGAGCGCCGTCACTGCCGGCGTGCGCGGGGCGGCCACTTCCCCCACCGTGACGAGGTTCGTCATGAGCACGCCGAAGTTGTCCTTCGTACCGGCGAACAGCTCTTCGGCGCGCGCAAGTGCATCCGGTGATCGGTCGAGCAGATAGACCAGTGAATCCCTGCTCCCGACGAGCTGGTCCGACACGTCGCGGAACGCACGCATCGAGCCCGGGAATCCTTCCGAATTCCGCGCGAGAGAATCGATCAGCCCCAGGCCTTCGTCGAGCAGCGTCGCGATAGTCGGTGCGCGTTCCGCGACCATCGTCGACAGAGCGTCGGCGTTCTCGAGCAGTGCCTGCAGTTCGGGTCCGCTGTCGCGGAGCGCGGTACCCCAGGTGTCGCCCAACGACACGATCGAATCGGCGTCGACACTCTCGATGAGCTCGGTCATGTGCACGAGCAACTCGTCGAGGCGCATGCCCTGCATCTCCTCCGGAACCTCGAGGGTGTCGCCGCTCTGGAGATACGGTCCGTCCGCGGTCTCGGGCTCGATGTCGAGCGCGAGGATGCCGATGGCTGTCGTGGTGGAGACCCTGCCGACGCTACCGACCGGGATCTGCGTTCCGGGGTCGAGCGAGAGTGCCGCTGTGGACCCGACACCGCCCGGGTTGATCGTGACCGACTCGACCGTCCCCACCGCGACACCGCGGTAGGTGACCGAGGTACCCGGTCCGATGCTGCGTGCGTCGGCCAGTTCCGCCGTCAGTTCGACGGCACCGCCGAAGCTCTGCGGGCCGAGCACGTACCGGACACCGAACACGGTCGCGAAGACGCCGACCAGCACGAACGCGACAAGCTGAATGAGAACGGGGCGGGTCATCGGGTTGCCCCCTGCAGCAGATCGGTCAGGGTCGACGCGATGTCGGGCGGCGGCGATGATGTGTCGGTCTCGGCGCCGGGCGGCATACCGCCGGTGATGAGCAGGTCGATCGCGGCAGGAATGTCGAAGGCGCCGTCGAACAGCAGGTAGTCGCCGCGTACAGCCGAGTTGAAGCCGGTGATGAAGTCGTTGACGTTGACGAGCATCGACCCCACCGTCGTGTTGAAGTCGCGGATTCCCGCGGTGATCTCTGCGAGGTCGTCGACCGCCACACCGATCGTGGCGTGGTCGGCCATCACCGTGTCCATCGACGACACCGCTGTCGCCGTACTCGACACCAATGTCCGGAGATCCTGTTGTTGCGCGGCGAGGAGTCCGATCAGGTCAGCGCTGTCGGTGATCCCGTTGTCGATCAGTTCCTGCTGCTGCGCAAGCCGCGCGGTCACCGAATCGACCGCCGCGAGTGTCCGCTCGAAGTACTCCGTGTTCTCGTCGGCCAGAGCCATCGTGGAGTCGAGCGCGGTGAGCATCGTGCGAATCGACTCCCCTCGGTCGCCGAAGGCAGCATCGAGTTCGGTGGTGATGGTGCGGAGCTGGTCCAGTCCACTGCCGTTCACGACGTTGCCGAGCATCGCGAAGGTGCTCTCGATGTCGGGGCCGAGCTCGGTCCGGGTGATGGTGTCTCCGTCGGCGAGAAGTTCCTTCGACGCCTCTTCCGGCATGTCCATCTGAATGTAGGGGCTGCCAAGAGCAGACGGTAGTCGTACGGACGCACCGACGTTCACCGGCAGATCCACGGAATCGGTCAGGCTGAGTTCGACGAAGGCCTGCCGACCGTCGGTCGACATCGAGTACACGCGACCCACGATGGCCTGCCCGGCTCGAACCTCGGCACCGAGGTCGACGCGGTCGGCGCTCCCGAAGATCGCGGTCACGGTGTAGGTGGAGCCGGGGCCGGTCCGGCCCATGGGCAGACTCTGGAAGCTCAGGCCGCAGCCGGACGTCAGCATCCCGACCGCCGCAACGAGCCCGACAACCACTGTCCTACTCCGCATCATCGCGGACCTCCCTCGCCCAGCGCGCGATCCAACGATTCGGGCACGAGGTCCTCGTAGGGATCGGACAGGTCGAACGGCACGGTGATCGGATTCGTGAAACCTGCACCGGTACACAGCGGCAGCGGTTCGCGGGCACACAATTCCTGCGCGCGCGGGAACTGGCTGATCTGCGTCGAGATGTTCAACCGGATCCTGCCGCGCCCGTTCTCACCGATCGCCTGGTCGATGTTCTGCATGGCGAGCGGCAGGACATCGAACAGTTCCGCGAATCCCACCTCGTTCGCGGCGAAGGTATCGGTGAGGGCGCGGGCATTCGCCATGATCTCCCGGGCGTCGCCACCTCGCTCGGCGAGGAGTGTGTCGAGCTGATCCAGGATCGTGGTCAGCTGTGTGATCGGTGCCGAGACATCGATGTTCTGCCGCTGAAGTTCCTCACCGAGTTCGGCGACGCCGTCTACGAGTGACTCGAGGGATCCCTCACGAGAGTTCACCGCGTGCACCGCGGTCCCGAGATCGTCGATGAGTTCGCCGATGTCTTCCGACTTTGCGCCGACCACCGATGTCGCCTGGCTGAGCGCGACGATCGCCTGGTTCATCTGCTCACCAAGACCTTCTGTGGCATCCGCGGACACTTCCAGCGTGCGACCGAGGTCGCCGCCCTCCGGGCCCATCGCGGCGGCGAGAGTATCGATGCTCTCGAGCATCTCGTCCCAGTTGATCGGAGAATGGCTGCGTTCGATGGGAATCACGTCGCCGTCGCCGAATTGCGCTCCGTCGCGGTAGGCGGGCGCGAGCTCGACGAACCGGTCGCTGATGACGGACGGATTCATCACGAACGCCGAGACATCCTCGGGCAGCGCGATGTCGGACGGCACGGTCATCGTCACCTCGACGTGCGTGCCTGCGGGACGCACCTCCTCGACCGTACCGACGGGAAGGCCCAGCACCGCGACATGACTACCCGGGTAGATCCCGCTCACGGTGGCGAACTGTGCGGTGACGGTGCGGGTTCGGTCGGGCCCCACGACGTACCACACTCCGACAGCGCACAACGCCAGCACCGCGAGGATCGCAACCATGCGAATGGACCATGTCTTCAGCACCGGATTCACTTGCAACCCTCCATCACTCCGATGGAGCACAGGAAATTGTCCGGAATCGGCCCGGCAGGGGCATGGACGTCGACCCACGTCCCGTTACCCGCGGCATTGGTGGCTGCGCGTAGGGCCGACGGGAATTCGAGAAGGATACGGTCGATGTTGTGGGCGTTCGCCGCAAGCGTGTCGGTCACCGAACGCATGTTCACGAGCAGCGTGTTCACGTCGTCGGAGTTGTCGGTCAGGAACGTCGCGGCCGACTCAGTGAGTGCGCGAAGGTCCTCGACCAAACCGAAGAGCGCTTCTTTTCTGACCGAAAGGATACTCACCACCGCTGTCGAGTTCTCCACCAGCGCGGCAACGTCTTCGCTCTGCTCGGCGACGATCGATGTGAGTGATTTCGAGGCCTGGAGCAGGGACGTGATTCGTGCGTCGTTGCGAACCAGCATCTGCGAGGTCGCCTCCACCCCGGCGAGCGCGGAGGAGATCTGCGCCGAATCTGCGGGCATCGTGTCGGCGAGGGTCTGCATCATCGCTTCGAGCCCTTCGACATCGAGTCCGTCGGCCACGTGCTCGGCATCGGTGGCGAGTTCGTCGAGGCTGTACGGAACACCGGTGCGCGCCAGTGGAATCAGGCCATCGTCGAGTTCACCGGCGCCGGCGGGGCTCACCGAGAGGTACAACTTACCGAGGACACTCTCGAGCTTCACCTCGGCTGTGGTGCGGTCGCCGAGGGGCTGTGACCGGTCGACTCGGAAGTCGACGATCACGCGATCGCCGGACAGTTCCATCGACTCGACGCGCCCGGCGGGGACTCCGGCCACGTAGACGGGGTCGTTCAGCTTCAGACCGGCCGCATTGACGAGTTCGGCGGTGTAGGAGTTCGTGCGGAGCCAGTACGTCACGGTCGGAGCTGCCAACGCCACCAGCATGAGGACCGCCACCAGGACCATACCGGCGACTCCCAGCACGATCGGATTCGCATTGCGGTCGTGCCTGCCAGAGAAGATCGCGGCGAACGTGTCGCGCAGTGTGCGTGCGATACCCCGAGACGTCCAACGCCGAGACCGGCTCATCGGCACACCTCCGAGTACTCGGATCCGAAGATGTTCGTCTCGAAGTCGTTCGATTCGATCGTGAAGTTGCACATATAGAGGTTGAGCCAGCCGCCGTAGTCGCCGATTCGGTTGATCTTGTGGCCGAGTTCCGGTAGTAGCGCCATCGATCGGTTGAACTCGTCGGTCTGCGGTATCCAGGCATCGGTCATTGCCCGCAGGTCGGTGACGGTGGTGTCGAGGGGTGCCATCGCACCGGACATCAGCACCGCGGTGGACCGCACCGCCGAGGAACCGCGGTCGATGAGGGCAGCGAGCTGGTCGGTGTCGCCCGCAAGCGCCTGGCCCACCACATTCATCCCGGAGATGAGTTGCGAGACTTCATTACTGCGACGGTCGATCACCGTCACCAGTTGTTCGAGGTTGACAATGACGTCGTTGAATACCTGCTCCTGCTCCGCGATGTCGGTGCTGACGGAAGCCACGCGCAAGAGCAAGGACTCGAGGGTCGCGCCCTGCCCTTGGAATGCGTCGACGACCGAAGCCGCGAGCGAGTTCATCTGTGCCGGATCGATCGCTTCGAAGAGCGGCTTGAACCCGTTGAGCAGTGCGGTGAGGTCGACGGGAGGAGTGGTCTGTTCGATCGGGATCGTCGAGCCGGGCTCGAGGATCTGCCCGGACGTGCCGTCGGGCAGGCTCAGGGCGACGTACCGGACACCGATCATGTCGCCGTAGTTGATGTCGGCGAGTACGTCGGTGGTGAGCTCGTGACCGGACTCGATCTCGAATCCGACGGCAGCACGGGATGTTCCGTCGTCCTGTGGTTCGAATCTCACATCCGATACCCGGCCGATACGCACGCCGGCGAGTGTGACGTCGCTGCCCGGTGTGAGGCCTTCGACATTGGCGAACTCCGCGGCGTAGTCGCTGGTGGACCCAGCGATGGGACGTTCCAGGGTGTTTCCGACGATGACCGCCGCGAGGACCCCGACCATGCAGAACCCGGCGAGCTGGATCCCCGGTCCGATATTCGATTTCACGGAACACTCACCGCCGTTCCTCTGACGAGCGGTCCGAGCAGGACCGAGGCTGCCGTGGACGGATCACGCAGTAGTGCTGCAGGATCAGCGGGGTCGACGCCGGCCGAGATCTGCTCGAGGAATCCGAGCGGTTCGCTCTCCTCTGCGGCCGAGACGACCTGCCCGCGACCGGTCGCCGAGGTCTGGACCGGATCACCGCAGTTCGATCCCTCCATGCCGGGGTATCGCGGGCAATCCGCGCTGGTATAGGGCATGGGGTCGGCGAAATCCGCGATAGCGGTGATGTTGAACCGTCCGGTCGAGAACACCCGCGCACCCGCTTCACCGAAAATTCCCAGGTACTCGAATGTCTCGTCGAGACCCTCCGTGTTGCCTGCGAAGGCCCCGACGACCGGTGCTCCGTTGCGGACGACCGCGATCATGTTGTCGGTGTTCGCGGAGAGCACGTCGGCTCCCTGTGCTCCTAGTACGGCGCCGCCGGAGAGCAGACGGGCGATTCCGTCCTCGTTGGCGAGGGCAATCCGCGACAGTTCCGAGGCGTTCTGCATGACCGTGATGACATCGTCGGTGGCGGCGGACATCGATTCGGCCACGGCAGCCATCTGCGGTGCCGCTGCGATGCCGGCGTCGACGAGCGGGCCCAAGTCTGCGGTGAGCGCCGCCATCCGGTCGATCGTCGCGCCCAAGGATTCTCCGCGCCCCTCCAGCGCCTGACTCACGGCGTCGAGCGCGGTGGCCAGCTGTTCGGGACGCAGCTGTTCGAGCAGGTCGGCGGCGCGATAGTAGAGGTTGGCGAGCTGCACGGCCTCATCCGACGTATCGACGGCGACCTCGGCCCCTCCCGAAAGCCGCGGGCCGATCTCCGGATTCTCCGGCGGGACGAGTTCGATGAACACGTCGCCGAACAGCGTGCGCGGCACGATCCGCACCATGACCGACGCGGGGATCTCGACGATCTTGTCCTTGCCCAGCTGCATCGTCAGGCGAGAGCTGGTGACCCCCGCATCGATACCGACGACGGAACCGACGTGCACCCCTTGGTACTGCACACCCGCGGCACCCTGGATCAGGCCCGCTTCGGCCGGCACCGTCGCCGTGACCTGTGGATCACGCGAGAGCGAGCCCGAACCCGAAGCCACGAGCAGCCCTCCGGCCACGAGCAGGACGACGGACGCAACCGCACCGATGACGGCGAGGAGACCCTTGCTCGGCCCCTCGGCCCGGTTCTTGCGTCGCATCCCGGCCCTGCTCTCGGTTCTCACTCGTTCGACGGTGGCAGTGGTCGTCACGACAACCCGACCCCCGGGATCGTCGGAACCAGCCCCCACAACGCGAATGTCAGGACCACATCGGTGATCCCGATCGCAAGGATGCTTGTGCGCAATGCACGCCCGGCGGCGCGTCCGACACCCTCGGGCCCGCCGGAAGCATAGAACCCGTACGAGCAGTGGACGATCGCGACAATGATCGCGAACACCACGGCTTTGGTGAGTGAATACCACAGGTCGGACGGCGACAATGCGAGATGGAAGTAGTAGTCGTAGGTACCCGCAGAATTTCCTTGGAAGTTCACGACGACGAGCCGGGTCGCGACATAGGAACCCAGCAGACCCACCATGTAGATCGGGATGACACACACCGCGGCCGCAATGAGGCGGGTACTTGCAAGGAACGGGACCGACTTCACGGCCATTGCATCGAGTGCGTCGATCTCGTCGGAGATCCGCATCGCGCCGAGCTGCGCGGTGAAGCCGGTGCCGACCTTGGCGGCCAATGCGATCGATGCGACGACCGGAGCGAGTTCGCGGGTGTTGGCGATCGCGGAGAGCATCCCCGAGAGCGACGTCATGCCGATGAGTTCGAGACCTCGCTGGGTTTCGACCCCCACCATCATGGCGGCGACAGCCGACATCGCGAGGACGATGCCGATCGTTCCGCCCCCGGCCAGCAGCGACGCGTAGCCGAAGCTGACTTCCCCGATGTGGCGTAGGACGTGCGAGAAATACCGGTGCAGCGCGGTGGGGATTCCGGCTATTGCACGGAAAGCGAAGACGACATGGCGGCCGACTTCGGCGAAGCCGTCTACGACGGCGGTGACGGGCCGTCCTGCTGCAGAGCGCACCCGGGTGGCAGTGGAGTACGAGATCATCAGTACGTACCCACCGCCGGAACCATCACCGTGTACATCTGGGACAGAACGGTATTCACGACGAACACCATGATGAAGGCGAGGACAACGCCTTCGTTGACCGCATCGGCGACACCACTCGGACCGCCCTTGGCATGAAGCCCCTTGAACGACGCGATGAGCGCCGACGTGACCCCGAAGCACGCCGATTTGACCATCGCCATGGCGAAGTCCGACAGCCGTCCGTACTCCGAGAGCGTGCGGAGGAATGCTCCACCGGACCCGTCGTTGAGATAGATCTCGTACAGATAGCAGGCGCCGATACCGACGACCGTGACGAGCGCACAGAGGATCATCGACACGAGCACCGCCGCGATGAGGCGCGGTACGACGAGGCGCTCGATCACGTTGAGGCCCAAGACCTCCATCGCGTCGATCTCTTCGCGGATGGTGCGCGAACCGAGGTCGGCGCAGATCGCCGAACCACCGACCCCGGCGAGCATCAGCGCGACCACCAGAGCAGCGGCCTGGCCGACGACGACGAACGACACGATCGCGCCGGAATAGGCGCCGGCGCCGAGCTGCCCGGCGAGGGACCCCACCGACACGGCGATGAGCACGCCGATCGGCAGCATGAGCAGCAGCGAAGGCCCGCTGCACACCCTCGCGATGAACAGTGCCTGCGTGATCGTCTCCCCCAGAGACAATTTCCGCCGGACGACAACACGGAACGCCGCGACGAGCGTCTCGAGCGAAAAGCCGACCAATGCTCCGATCTGGATAGCCAGATCATGCGCCGGCCCTTTCGCCTTCGGCAGCTCGAATGCCACGTTCCCCACCCCCTCGGTGTCTACTGTTCACATGCCGGGCCTCGGTAGCCGGCGCCGTATTCGTCGCCCCCGACCGCCCGCCCCGCAGTACAGCCGGAACGGGATTTCGGAGGTCAGCCCTGCGCGACGGCGGACAGGCCGCCCCGCAGGTCGCCCTTGACGACCTTGCCGCTGGCGTTGCGCGGCAGTGCATCCACGACCACGATCTCCTTCGGGTGCTTGTAGCGCGCGAGGTGTTCGTCGAAGTAGGGCTGCAGCACTTCGAGGGACAGATCGTCGTTGCCCGGCCTCGGTGCGACGACCGCGACGGGGACCTCGCCCCACTTCGAGTCGGGGCGGCCGATGACCGCCGCCTCGAGGATCGCGGGGTGCCCGAAGAGGACGTTCTCGACCTCGGCGCAGTAGATGTTCTCGCCGCCCGAGATGATCATGTCCTTCTTGCGGTCCACGACGTAGACGAAGCCCTCGTCGTCGACACGCACGAGGTCGCCGGAGTGGAACCATCCGCCGTGGAACGCCTCCGACGTGGCCGCCGGGTTGTTCCAGTAGTCGCGCATCATGGTGGGGCCGCGGTAGACGATCTCGCCGACCTCGCCGGGAGCGACGTCGTTCATCTCGTCGTCGACCACTCGCGCCTGGATGGTCGGGATGACGCGCCCGACGGAACCGAGCTTGCGGATCGCGTCCACACCGTCGAGCACGCACGTGATCGGCGACATTTCCGTCTGGCCGAACACTGCGACGTTGAATGCATCCGGGAAGGTGTCGGCCATGGCGCGCAGGATGGTGTCGGAGCTCGGTGCGGCACCCCACGAGATGTTGCGTAGTGCGAGCTTTCGCGGGTTCGCCTGCTGCGCAGCACACACGGCCTGCCACTGCACCGGCACAAGGAACAGGCTGGTGACCTGCTCGGCTTCGAGCACGTCGAGCAGCGCGCCCGGGTCGAATGCTCCGACGGGGTGGATCACGGTGGCGCTGCCGAGCATCAGGCTCGGGGCGATCGAGCCGAGCGCAGCGATGTGGAACATCGGCGAGGCACAGAAGCCGATGCCGGATTCGTCGAACTGCTGGAAGGCCCGGATACAGGTGAGCGCCTGGGCGTCCATGTTCGAGTGGGTGAGTACCGCGCCTTTGGGGCGGCCCGTGGTGCCCGAGGTGTACATGATCAGCGCCGGAGTGTCGTTCGGGATCTCGACCTGGGGGTGCGGGTCGCCTTCTTCGGCCACGAGCGCGTCGTACGAGACTGCGTCGCCTTCGGCCTCTGCACCGATGGTGATCGCGAGGTCGATGCCTTCGGACTGAGCGCGGGCCGCGGCAGCGAGCGGTACGAGAGGACCCTCCGCAACAATCGCCTTCGCGCCCGAATCCGCTACGAGGAACGCAACCTCGGACGCGGTGAGACGGAAATTGACCGGCACCGCGATCGCGCCGAGCGCGTTGGCCGCGAGGACGATCTCGATGTACTCGGGGCGGTTGAGCATCAGGACGATGATGCGATCGCCGAATCCGATGCCGCGACGCGACAACGCATCCGCAAGCTTCTCTACGCGCTCGTGCAGCTGCGACCAGGTGATCGACTCGCCGAGAAAGCGGAATGCAGTGCGGTCAGGAGTCATCAGGGCGTGGCGCGCGACCTGGTTGTTCCAGTTGTTGCTGCGGTAGCGGTGCGCATCCGAGACAGAGTGGGAAGCCATCGACGGTCCTCTCGAGACGGGACAGATTCGGGACGAAGGGCGCGGCAATTGCCGGGTTCCGGTGTGATGCACCTTACAGGCAAATTCTGATTGTGGCCAGATATTTGTTAACGAAGATTCTCACCTTGATCGAACGGTGTTCCCAACGAAAAGCAAGCAGCGAACCCGTGAGGAGGAAGCGAGATAAATAGACTTTGAACAGTGCATAGGCAACGAACGGGAGCGGGTGCCGGAACCGTGCCCGCACCCATTCCCGTCCATTACATGTGCATGCAGGCTCTACGTGAAGTCGGGGCGACGCTTCTGCAGCATGGCCATCGCACCTTCCGCGAAATCCGCTGAGGCGAGTAGCTCGACCTGACCTGCCTTCTCGAACGCCAGCGCGTCATCGAGAGCCGACAGGGTCGTGTTGTTGAGTGCCTTCTTGGTGAGCGCAAGGGCCCGTCGCGGACCACTCGCGGTACGGGCCGCCGCTGCATCGACGTGCGCGGCGAGTTCGCCGTCGGGGAGCGTTCGGGCCACGAGACCGAAGCGGTCTGCGTCGGCCGCGGACAGACGCTCGCCGAGCAACGCCATCTCGGCTGCGCGGGCACGGCCGATGGCAGCCGGGATCAACATGCTCGATCCACCGTCGGGCATGAGTCCGATGTTGACGAATGCCAGGAGGAAGTACGCACTCTCGGCCGCGTACGTGAGATCGGCCGCCACCGCAATCGACACACCGACGCCTGCGGCAGGCCCGTTGACTGCCGCGATGACCGGCACGGGTGAGTCGACGATCGCACGAATCAACGAGTTCGCGGTATCCATCACAACATTCGGATCAGCCGGGTTCGCCCCCGCAGCCGCAAGATCGGCGCCCGTGCAGAACGCGGCGCCTTCCCCCGTGAGAACGATGGTGCGCACGCGCTCATCCACCCCGGCCGCGGTCACCGCCTCACCCAACGCGTCCATCGTCACGAGATCGAGCGCGTTCATCCGCCTCGGGCGGTTGATCGTGAGCCGGAGAATGCCATCGGCCAGTTCTGAACGCAGCCCCTCCACGGCAGTTCCTTCCGTCATCTCGGTCATACTCGCACCCTCTCCTCGGCAGCGACCATGCCGTTCAGACGTCCGGTGATGATCGCCTCGGCCTCCGAGACCATCCGGTCGACGAGCACGGCCACCGTCGGAATGTCGTCGATCAGGCCCTGGCTCTGGCCGGACGTCCAGATGCCGGCATCGATATCGCCCTCCTCGAACACGGTACGCCCACGTGCACCGGCGACGAGGTGTGCGATGTCGGCGAACTCCGCACCGCGGGAATCGATCTCGACGACCTCCTTGCTGACCGCGTTCGCCGCGACACGTGCCGTGTTGCGGAGGGTGCGGAAGATCAGCTCGGTGTCGAGCTCGCTGTTCGCCACGATCTGTTCCTTGACCCGCTGTGCCACAGGTGACTCGACGGTGCACATGAAGCGGGTGCCCATGTTCACGCCGTCTGCGCCGAGAGCAAGCGCGGCCACGAGACCACGTGAGTCGGCGATACCACCCGACGCGATCACGGGAATCCGGAGCTTGCGGGTCGCAGCGGGAATGAGAACCAGACCGGGGACGTCGTCCTCGCCGGGATGCCCGGCGCACTCGAAGCCATCGATGCTCACGGCATCGACACCCACTCGTTCCGCCTTCAGGGCGTGCCTGACGCTCGTGCACTTGTGGATGACCTTGATTCCCGCGTCCTTGAAGAACGGCAGGTGGTCGACCGGATTGGACCCCGCAGTCTCGACGATCTTGATGCCCGACTCGATGATCGCGGCGCGATACTCGTCGTACGGTGGCGGTGTGATCGACGGCAGGATGGTGAGGTTGACACCGAACGGCTTGTCGGTCATTTCCCGGCACCGCGCGATCTCGCGGACCAGGTCTTCCGGTGTGGGCTGGGTCAGTGCGGTGATGAAGCCCAGCGCGCCGGCGTCGGCCACCGCTGCAACCAACTCGGCACGACCGACCCACATCATGCCGCCCTGGACGATGGGGTGCTCGACCCCGAACGCCTCGGTGAATCGGGTCCTCAAGTGTCCTCCTCGAATCGGCGCGGGACGCTGCACTACGCCCCCTCTTCCATGGAGAATCGGAAGAATCATGGTTAACTTTGGTGTCCGACGCGGGGTTTGTCAATACACTGTGTTCTGCGGTTTCGACCCGAAATCGGTGCCGGAGCCGCATTCCGATTCAGGAGTTTCTACTGTTACCTTTAATGTTTGAACAGCTCTCCGCGACCGGTCGCGGGGTCCGACACAATCGACGAGGAGTTCCAGGTGGCCGAACACGCGCAGGTCGGGGCGCGCGCACGAGCGAGCTCCAGTAGCACGACCCCGGCGGTGCGCCGACGCCCCAAGAACCGCAAGGCGCAGATCGCGGCGGTCGCGGCCGAGGCATTCAGCGAGCGCGGCTACCACGGTGTGAGCATCGACGAGATCGCCAAGACGGTCGGAATCTCCGGGCCCGCCCTGTACCGCCATTTCCCGAACAAGTACGCACTGTTCCTGCATGCGGTCAACGAACTGGCCGACTCACTCGGCGCGGCCGTCGACGAGTTCGACGCCGGCGACAACACCGACCCGAGCGACACCCTCGACCGCCTGTTGTCGGCCACGATCCGCACCACCATCGCCAACCGCCGCACCGGTGGCCTGTACCGCTGGGAACGCCGTTACCTGTCGAAGGACGACGGCCTGCAGGTGCGCGGCAAAATGGTGGCGATCAACCGGCGACTCGCCCACATCACCGCGCAGCTCCGCCCCGACCTCACCGAGTCCGACTGCGTCGTCGTCAGTACCGCGCTGTTGAGCACCATCGGCTCGATCACCACGCATCGCGCTCCCCTGTCGAACCGCCGACTCCAGCAACTCCTGCTCGAGGCATGCCACGCGATCGTCGAGACACCGCTCGTCCCCTCGGATCCCGACGCCGCAGAACCACAGGCCAAAACCGGTCTCGCGACGTCCAACAAGCGCGAAGTTCTGCTGCACGAAGCGATCCTGCTGTTCGACGCACGCGGCTATCACGATGTGAGCATCGAGGAGATCGGCGCCGCCGCAGGCATCAACGCTTCCGGCGTGTATCGGCACTTCCCGAGCAAGGCAGACCTGCTCGCCGCAGCCTTCCATCGCGCCGGCGACCGCGTGGCGATGTCCGTGGAATCCGCACTGGCCGAATCCACCACCCCCGCACAGGCACTGGAACATCTGGTGGACGTGTTCGTTCGGTTGGCGTTCGAGCACAGTGAGCTGATGTCGGTCTACTTCGCCGAGATCGGCAACCTTCCGAAGGCTCATCGCAGCGATCTTCGCAACATCCAGCGTCTGAACATCGAGGAATGGGCTCGCATCGTCGCCGAGTTGCGCACCGATCTCTCCGCGGTCGAATGCCGTTTCCTCGTCCACGCTGCGCTCATCCTCTCCCTCGACGTGGGGCAGGTGATGCACTTCCGGGGTACCGAATCCGACCAACGGCGAGTACAGCAACTGATGCTGGCGGTACTCACGACCGACGGCCGGGCTACCGGCGAACTGGCCTCATGACCCGCACCGCACGCGCCGCCGTGTTGCGCGAACACAACACTCCACTGCGGATCGAATCCATTGTCGTGCCCGAGCTTCGACCCGACGAGATCCTCGTGCGGATCCGCGGGGTGGGGATCTGCCACACCGACCTCACCGCGGCGGCGGGCGGAGTCCCGATTCCGCTTCCCGCAGTACTGGGCCATGAGGGGTCCGGAGTGGTCGCGGAGGTCGGATCGGGCATCGTCGGCTTGCGCGTCGGCGACCCGGTGGTCCTCGGGTTCGATTCGTGCCGAACCTGCCGTAACTGTCGTCGTGGTCGTCCCGCCTACTGCAGCCGATTTGCTCCACTGAACTATTCGGGTATGCGCCCCGACGGCACCTCGGTGTTTCACGACGGGTCCGGCAAGCCGGTCCACGGCAACTGGTTCGGCCAGTCGTCGTTCTCTTCGCTCGTGGTCGCCACCGACCGGAACGTCGTCCGCCTTCCCCAGGGAGTGCCCGTCGAACTCGCCGGCCCTCTCGCCTGCGGACTCGCCACCGGAGCAGGTACCGTACTTCGGGTTCTCCGACCCGAATCCGACTCGGCGATAGCCGTATTCGGACTCGGAGCGGTGGGAATGGCCGCTGTCATGGCAGCGAAGATCGCCGGGTGCGGCACCATCATCGGCATCGACCCGAACCTTCGCCGCCACACGTCGGCGCTCGAGTTGGGCGCGACGACGGTGATGTCTCCCGACGACGTCGACGATATCGGCCGTCATGTGCGTCGGGCCACCGGCGGCGGGGTCGACTTCGCGGTCGAGTCGGTGGGGTCCGAAGCCGTCATCCGCCAGGCGATGTCGTCTCTCGCGAGCCCCGGAGTGTGCGCGACCCTCGGCCTACGTGGCGGACGGAACCCCATCACGATCGATCAGACTCATCTGTTGAACGGCCGCACCCTCACCGGAGTCATCGAAGGCGACGCCGATCCACACGTCTTCCTCCCCGAACTCGCCGCACTCTGGCGCGATGGCCGCTTCCCTGTAGAGAAGATCACCAGCACATTCCCGTTCGACAAGCTCGACGACGCCTTCGCCGCCGTGACGGCAGGTGAGGTCGTCAAGGCCGTACTCACCTTCGACTGACAGGAACCGACATGGACGACGTCGTCCAGGAACTCGCCGCACTGCGCGCACGCACCGATTCGATCGATCCTCGCGAGCTCGACGCCCTCTGGGAGCGGCTCACGCCCGCACGAATCGACGATCTTCTCGGATACCGTTGGAAGGGATTCAGTTTCGACACCGGCCATCGCACCCATCAGATGCTGGGTGGCGCCCGCTGGTACGGGAAGTCGTTCATCTCGGTGTCCGAGGTCCAGCCGCTCGTGTGCCGGGACGAGGACGGCGAGCTGTTCTCCGACAAGCAGACCGGTCGCGGTGAGGCGAGCCTGTGGGACGTCGTGTTCCGCGGCGAAGTGACCGCGACGATGGTCTACGACGGAATGCCGGTGTTCGACCACTTCAAGAAGATCGACGACGACACCGTGATCGGTGTGATGAACGGCAAAGGAGGGCTCGTCTTCGACGGGGGCGAACACTATTGGTTCGGCCTCGAGCGCGACGTCGCGCTCTGACCACTCCCGTCAGATGAGATGTTTGTTCCCTGCCATGCGACGCCGCATGTCGCGCAGGTAGAACGTGGAGGACAGCTGCCGGATCCGCCGCGGCACCTTCCGGTACACCGGGGGAACGACCTTCCAGAACAGATCGAACCTGCGCTGGTCGCGAGGGCTCCACGGCAGGGAGAACTCGGCACGTATGCGCTGCGGCAGAAGGCCGATGGTCATGAAGCGCTGCAGCGGCATGAGCATTCGCACGGGAAGCGGCGAGTCGCCGCCGCTGAGCAGACCGCGGGTGAAGGCACGAATCTTCTCGTCCACCTCCACCGTCGCGATCATCTCGTCCCAGTACGCGTCGAACTCTGCGCGAGTGGCCGGCCACATGTCTTCCTTGACCTGCAGCGCAGTGCCGTACACCGCGGACTGGCGGTAGATCCACTCGATGTCGACATCGGAGAGCTTGTGGAACATGCGCTGGTACATCTCGACGCCGTTGCGGTAGAGCGTTGCCGCAACCCATAACTGGAGTTCAGGATCGAAAGCATTGTAGGTTTCGGAGCGAACGGGAACATGAACCTTGTTCACCAGCCGGACGATCTGTTTGCGCTCCTCCGGCGTGCCGAGGGTGACCGCGTAGACGTAGGTCATGGTGGTGCGCAGCCGGTCGAGCGGACGCTGGAGGGTGGTGCTGTGGTCTGCCACGCCGTGGCCGACTCCCCGCTCCGCGAGTTGTAGCAATACGGTCGATCCGGCGCCCAGGAGCAGCATCGATTCGCCGACGAAGTCGGCCAGGTCGATCGAGCCCGGCTCGATCGGAGCAGGATCGGCGACGACCGCATCAGGGACGCCGCCCTCGACAACACTGGGCTTGTCGACAACACTGGGCTCGTTGACTTTCACTGGTGGTGCCATAGGGTCGCCTCCTCGGCGAAAGTACGGATGCTGCACTGCCATCCAAATTGTGCACGCCCGTACTCAGATAGGCAAGAGGTCCTTGTGCCCTACGTGCCACCGTCGGCGTCGGCGAACCGCTTCCGGTGCGCAAGCAGTCTGGCGGCCGCGTCCTCGAACTGCAGGAGGGTCTGCGTGATCACCCCGTTGTGATCACCCGCGCGCATCGCGGCGATGAGTTGCTCGTGAGATCGCACGGCGACGACTCCCCACTGCCGATCCCGTGCGAAGAGGCGATACGGCAGCGTGCGGGCTGCGGTATCGAGGAACCATGCGAGCTTCGGGCTGCTCGCAATACGGTTCACCTCACGGTGAAAACACCACTCGGCGTCGGCAATACGCTCGACGTCCGGCACCCCACTCGAGGCCGGCGAACCATTCGACGTCGCCACGCAGGCGCGCAGGCGTTCGTTGAGCTCCGTCAGGCGCTCGAGGTCGGCGGCATGAGCCCGGTCTACAGCCCGCAATGCGATTTCGACCGCGAGTTGCCCCTGGAGCCAGAAGATGTCATCGATATCGGAGCTGCTCATCGGCGACACCCGGTAGCCGCGATTCGGTGCGGACTCGACCATGCCTTCACCCCGAAGCGTGAGCAACGCCTCCCTCACCGGCGTGACGCTGACACCGAGTTCGGCTGCGGTCTCGTCCAATCGAATGAATTCGCCCGACCGGAAAGAACCCGACATGATCGCACTGCGCAGGTGGGAAGCCACCTCGTCGGAGAGCTGGGGGCGTCTACGCATACGCGACGGATCGGTACGCGGTGCATCACGATCGGCAGCGACGGCATCGGTCACGCGGGTCGTTGAGGCCATGTGTTTCTCCTGACGGTCCACAAGGCGAGCGGATCGGGCTTGTCCGTTCGGTACGAGACGCATAGTGTGAGCTCCATTACAGCTAATCACATCAAATATATGTGATGTGATCCGTCAGGAAGCGTCGAAAAATGACACAGAAGAGCAGTACGACGGACCCGAAGACCGGCAGCGAGCCGTCCACCGACACCTTCGCGAGCCTCGACCCCCGCTCGGGAGACGTGATCGCCGAGTATCCGATCGCCGATGCCGCAGCGGTGGCCGAGGCCGTCGACCGGGCCCGTATCGCGGCACGCTGGTGGGATGCGCAGGGATCCCGCGGGCGTCGCGAGTGGCTCCTCGAATTCAAGAAGGCCGTCGCCCAGGACGCCACCTCCCTCGCGAGGCTGATCTCACGCGAGACCGGAAAGCCGTACGGCGACGCATTCCTCGAGGTGATGCTCGCGATCGAACACCTCGACTGGGCAGCGAAGAACGCCAAGAAGGTTCTCCGAGCGCGGAAGGTGCCCTCGGGAATCGCGAGCTTCAACCAGGCCGCAACCCTCGAGTACAAGGCACTCGGCGTCATCGGCGTCATCGGCCCGTGGAACTACCCGGTCTACACCCCGATGGGCTCGATCTCGTACGCTCTCGCCGCAGGCAACGCCGTCGTCTTCAAGCCGAGCGAGCTGACACCGGGCGTCGGCAAGTGGCTCGAGGAGAAGTGGAACTCCATCGCACCGACCCAGCCCGTATTCCAGGTCGTGACCGGACTCGGCGAGACCGGGTCTGCGCTCACCCGCGCGGGCGTCGACAAGATCGCATTCACCGGGTCCGGCCCCACGGCACGCAAGGTGATGGCCGTGTGCGCCGAATCTCTCACCCCGCTCGTTGCAGAGTGCGGCGGCAAGGACGCGATGATCGTGGCGGCCGATGCCGACATCGACAAGGCAGCAGACTTCGCTGCGTTCGGCGCGTTCGGCAATGCCGGGCAGACCTGCGCGGGTGTCGAGCGCATCTACGTCGTCGAGTCCGTCTACAAGGAATTCCTCGACAAGCTGACCGCCCTCGTGAAGCGCGCGAAGCCGGGTGGAAGCGACGAGTCGACGTACGGTCCGATGACACTGCCCCGCCAGATCGACATCGTGCGCAGCCACATCGAGGATGCGCTGGCGAGTGGCGGCACCGCGGTGGTCGGCGGTACCGAGTCCGTGGGCGAGCGCATCATCGAACCGGTGATCCTCACCGACGTGCCCGAGACTTCGAGCGCTGTGTGCGAGGAGACCTTCGGGCCCACCGTCGTCGTCAACAAGGTGCGCGACCTCGACGAGGCGGTCGACCGGGCCAACGGCACCGCCTACGGACTCGGTGCGTCGATCTTCATCGGCAACAAGGCCAAGGGTCGCGAACTGGCCGAACGTCTCCGCAACGGCATGGTGTCGGTCAACTCGGTGCTCGGCTTCGCAGGCATCCCGTCGTTGCCGTTCGGCGGCATCGGCGAGTCCGGCTTCGGCCGCATCCACGGCGCCGACGGCCTTCGCGAGTTCAGCCGGCCCAAGTCTGTGACGGTCGAGAGGTTCAGCTCGCCGCTGAAGCTGATGAGCCTCGAACGGCCCGAGCGCGATCTGAACCTGTCCGTGAAGATGCTGAAGTTCATGCACGGAAGGTAGGCCATGACGACTACAGGACCGCGCGCGAAGAGAACACGTAAACCGGCTGTCGTCGCGTCACCCGAAGCGCGGATCGAGAAGGCCGGTACATTTCCCGGTCCGAATCGCGACCCTCGTCCGAAGGCGGGGCGATCCGGCTGGCTGAAGGTGATCGAGGGCCTCGACCCGGTCACCCACCATCAGGACATCCTGCGGATCACCGCGGGGTACGAGTTCCCCTGGGACTACCAGCGGTCGCTCGAGTTCGCGTTGTTCCGCACCTACTGTGTGCCGACCATCTCCGAGTTGCTCGCACGGACCGGAGAGTTCGAGCATCGGCCGCAGAAGCGCTACGACGACACCTCGTTGTTGATGGCCGAACTCATCGAGCACGGGTACGACGCCGAACGCGGACGTGAATCGCTGCGCAACATCAACCGCATGCACGGCAAGTACTCGATCGACAACGACGACATGCTGTACGTGCTGTCGACGTTCGTGTACGACCCGCTCGACTGGATAGACAACTACGGCTGGCGTCGCCTGCACCCGAAGGAGCGACTCGCGTCGTTCTACTTCTACCGGCAGGTCGGAATCCGGATGGGTATCAAGGACATCCCGGAATCGTTCCAGGAGTTCCATCGGTTCAAGCTCGAATACGAGCAGAAGATGTTCGACTACAGCGACGACAATCACGCCATCGGCACCTACACGCTCGAACTCTTCAAGTCGTGGTACCCGAAGGCACTCGGTCCCGGTGTCGAGAAGGTCGTGTATTCCCTGATCGACGACCGGATGGCCAGGGCGTTCGGTTTCCCCAAGGGGTCAGCGCGCATGCGGGCCATGTCGGAGGGTGCACTGCGGATGAGGTCCGCTCTCGTGCGCCGGTTCCCCAAGCGGAGGGTCTCGGTGTCCGGCGGCAATGCCACCAACCGCACGTATCCCGGTTACCCGCTGGGCTACCGTCCACGGGATCTCGGCGTCTGACACCGATCTCTGCGCCGCACACCGAACAGGAAGTCCCTGCTCGCAGACTCATACACCTGCGGGTCGGGGCTTCCTCGATTTGAGAGACGGTAAGGCGAACGCCGACGCGAACACGACGACAGCGCATACACCGCACACCAGGTACACGATGATGAAGCCGCTCGAGTCGATGCCGCCCGCGAGCATGTGCGCGGCGAGCACCGATGCGACGACCGCGCTGCACATCGTGCTTCCGACGGTCCGGAGCAGCACGTTGACGCCGTTTGCCGCCGCGTTCTGGTCCAGGGGCACAGCGCCGAGCAACAGGATCGGCAGGGTGCAGTACACGAACGTCGTTCCGATTGCGGCGATGAAGATGGCTACCACCACCAGCCACAACGGCTTGTCCGGGACGGCGTGGACGGAATAGCCGAGGATCAGGAAGGCCGCACCGATCATGACCGCGATCTTCGGCCCCAACCGCTCCGAGACCCGTGCCGCCACGAGCGCGAAGATCATCATCGCGATGCTGGCGGGTAACTGGCACACCGCGGCCTGCAGAATCGTCAGTCCGTATCCTGCGCCGTGCTCGGGCGACGCCTGGAGCAGCTGCGTCGTGATGAGAGTGTTTCCGTAGAAGGCGAAACCGACGAGCAGCGCCGACAAGTGCGGGGTCAGAACCGAACGTCGCGCGGACACCCGCAGGTCGACAAGCGGATTGCGATTACGCAACTGCTGGAATCCCCACGCCGCGAACAGCAGGATCGCGGACGCGAACATGGTCAGGACTGCGGCGGAGGTCCATCCCCATGTGCTTCCCTGCGTGATCGGCACGAGGAGACAGATCAACGCGCTCGAGAGTCCTACGGCTCCCACGACATCGAAGCGACCGCCGGTACGGGTACTCGATCGGGGAATGACGAAGGCGGCAGCGACAGCGACTCCTGCACCGATCACCGTGGTCACCCAGAACAACAGGTGCCATTCCGCGAACTGGACGATCGCCGCGGCGAACGGGATTCCCACGGCCGTACCGATGCCGAGGGTGGAGCTGAGGATGGCGATCGAGCGATCGACACGGTCGCGCGGCATCACCTCGCGCAGGATCGCCATGCCGATCGGGAGGACGGCGGCGCCTGCGCCCTGGAGCCCACGGGCGAAGATGAGCAACCCGATGTTCGACGTGAGCGCGCAGATCAGCGACCCGACGGTCATCAGCCCGAACGCTATGAGCAGCATCTGCTTCTTGCCGATCATGTCGGCGAGACGTCCGAAGATGGGGGTCATCACCGCGCCGACGAGCAGCGTGCTCGTGACCAGCCACGACACGGCGGTAGGGCCCGCCCCTGTGAAACCGGGAAGGCTGGGTAGCAGCGGCACGATGACCGTCTGCATGATCGCTTGGAAGATCGCACCGACCGCGAGTACCGGGAAGATGTACTTCGACAGATTCGGTCTACGATCACGGGTCGCGATGCGGCCCCGAGCGGTCACGCGTCGGTGCGATCCGGGGGCGTGCAGCCGCAGCGGGAACGACACAGTCACGCGGCTCCCTCCAGCGATGGTAAATGGCTGTTCACCACCTTAGGTGAACAGCCATTTACCTACAACCGGAGTGGGGATTGTCTCAGTGCCCGTCGCCGTCGAGCAGCGACTGCACGAGCGGCGCATACAGGGCAACCACCTCGTCGACCGACCCTGCCGCCTTCTCCTGCATCATCCGGCGGCGCATGAATGCGACCCCCAGGAGCATCGAGAACACGAGCTCCGCACGCATCCGCGCGTCGGGCCCTCTCATCAACGCCACCAACGCGTCGATCATCTGCGACGAGTAGTTCTCACGAAGCTTGCGGTTGCTCTCCTCGCTGGATCCACTCATGAACAGCAGGGCCATCGACAGCGGCTTGTGCCTCGCGGACTGTCGCGCGAAGATCTCGACCATCCGCTCGCCCAGAACGTCGAACGGTCCGTCGTACAGCAGCTGAGCGGCAGCCTTGAAATCGACGAGGGCGTCGTACAACTGCTCCTTGGACCCGAAGTACTTGATGATCAGCGGCGCGCTGACCCCGGCGTCCTCCGCGATGTCCTTGAGCGTGATCTCACGATACGGACGAGTCGCGAATGCGAGACCCGCCGCGTCCAGGATCAGCTGACGGGTCTCCTCCGATGTGCGCCGCTTCTTCTCGGGCGCGCTCGTGGCCGCTCCCGGTCGGCTACCGGTCACATCGCCCGCCTTCCGGACATTGCGCGACCCAGCGTGAGCTCGTCGGCGAACTCGAGGTCGCCACCCATCGGCAGCCCCGACGCCAACCGCGTGACCGCCAGCCCCGGGAAGTCACGCAACATCCGAACCAGATACGTCGCCGTTGCCTCCCCTTCCGTGTTCGGGTCGGTCGCGATGATCACCTCGGAGACGTCGACGCCGTCCTCCTGGTTGCCGATCCGCGTGAGCAGCGCGCGAATGTTGAGTTGGTCCGGCCCGACACCGTTCAGCGGATCGAGCGCACCACCGAGCACGTGGTAACGACCGCGGAATTCGCGGGTCCGCTCGATCGCCTGCACGTCCTTGGGTTCCTCGACCACACAGATCTGCGTGCGATCGCGACGGGAATCGGCGCAGATGCGGCACTGTTCCCGATCCGACACCGTGCCGCACACCTCGCAGAACTGCACCCCGTCGCGGACCTTCTGCAATGCGGCCTGCAGCCGGTCGATCTCCGGAGGCTCGACGGACAGCAGATGAAATGCGATCCGCTGAGCGCTCTTCGGACCGACGCCGGGCAGTTTGCCCAGCTCGTCGATCAAGTCCTGAACCGGTCCTTCGTACACGTGTACCTCTAGAATCCGGGCAGGCCGGGAATACCGCCGCCGAGTCCGCCCGCGAGCGGACCGAGCTTCTCGGACGCGATCTCCTGAGCCTTCGCGGATGCGTCGGCCACCGCAGCGACGACGAGATCCTGCAGGGTCTCGATATCCTCCGGGTCGACGACCTTCGGGTCGATCTGTACAGCGACGACCTCTCCGGTGCCCTTCACCGTTGCGGTCACGAGGCCACCACCGGCCTGGCCGGTGACCTCGGCTTGCGCCATCTCGTTCTGCGCGGCCATGAGCTGCTGCTGCATCTGCTGGGCTTGGGCGAGGAGTTGCTGCATGTCGGGCATACCACCGGGTTGCACGGACACGTCCTTCCTGTGGGGACTGGGTTTGTCTACCTGGGGTTTCGCATGCCAGATTAGTCGCATGCCGGTGCCACCGGCACGCACGCGAAAAGTCAGTCGAGGGTGTTCTTCAGATTCTCGAGAACCTGCTGCTGGATCTTTCGCAGGCCGATCGGCGCGAACGTCTTCTCGAAGAACCCGCCGATGCCACCCGCACCGTTCCACTGGGTGAGGGTCACGACCGTCGAACCGGAGCCGTTGGGGACGACACTCCACGTGGTGACGAGCGACGAATTGGCGTCGGTCTCGGTGATCGTGCTGCCGGAGGTCGTCACCTTCGCCTGCACGTCGCGCACCCGCTTCTCGGTGGCCTGGAGCAGCCAGTGCACGATCGTGCCGTCGCCCTGGCCGCCGGAGATCACACGGTAGTCCCGGTAGTGGTCCGACAGGATGCGCGGACGCACGGTCTCGTAGTCCGAAAGCGCTGCGAGCACCTTCTCGGGCGCCGCTGCCAACTGGATCGAGCTGCTTGCACTGACCTGTGCCACGATGGACTCCTCTGTAGCAGTTGATTCGTTCTCGATTCGAGCCCGTGAGGCTCGCCGACTTCCCTACATCCTGCCTGTCAGTACCAGGACGTAGCGCGTCGGCGGGTCTATTGTGGGTTGCACCACTGATGCACTGCTGCAGGGGAGTCGAATGCTGAGAACGTCACGAAGTGTCGGATCTTACGGAGACTCGATCCACCGTGAGGGTGTGCGACGTCTGCTGCGCTCGTATCGCTCCATCCCCGCCCACGCCCCGGTGCGGCTCGCGAAGAAGACATCGAACCTGTTCCGCGCACGTGCCAAGGTCGATTCGCCGGGCCTCGACGTGTCGGGGCTCGGCGGTGTCATCTCCGTCGATCCGCACACTCGCACCGCCGACGTCGCCGGAATGTGCACGTACGAAGACCTCGTCGACGCAACCTTGCCCTACGGCTTCGCGCCGCTTGTCGTGCCGCAGCTCAAGACGATCACTCTCGGCGGCGCGGTCACCGGGCTCGGCATCGAATCCACGTCGTTCCGCAACGGGCTACCACACGAGTCCGTACTCGAGATGGACATCCTCACCGGAAGCGGCGAAATCATCACCGCCACACCGGACGGCGAACACGCCGACCTGTTCCGCGGTTTCCCGAACTCGTACGGGTCTCTCGGATATGCCACGCGGCTGCGGATAGAACTCGAACCGGTGAAGCCGTTCGTGGCATTACGTCACCTGCGTTTCACCTCGCTCACCGACCTTCGGACGACGCTCGACCGGATCACCACCGAACGCGTCCACGCCGGAGTCGCAGTGGATTACGTCGACGGTGTCGTGTTCTCGGCCGACGAAGGCTACCTCACCCTCGGCATACAGACCGCCGAACCCGGGCCGGTGTCCGACTACACCGACATGGACATCTTCTACCAGTCGATCCGGCACGAATCCGTCAACCATCCCAAGACCGACCGACTCACCATCCGCGACTACCTGTGGCGATGGGACACCGACTGGTTCTGGTGCTCGCGTGCCTTCGGAGCACAGAACCCACGCGTGCGGAGATTATGGCCGAAGAAGCTGCTGCGCAGCAGCTTCTACTGGAAACTCATCGCACTCGACCACAAGTACTCGATCGCGGATCGCATCGAGGCCCGCAAAGGCAACCCGCCGAGAGAACGTGTCGTCCAGGACGTCGAGGTCCCCATCGAACGAACCGAGGAGTTCATGCGATGGTTCCTCGACGAGATTCCCATCGAGCCGATCTGGCTGTGCCCCTTGCGACTGCGCGACAAGTCCGCGTCGTACGACCCTCGGCGCCCGTGGCCGCTCTATCCGCTCGAACCGAAGCGCACCTACGTCAACATCGGATTCTGGTCGTCGGTGCCTGTTGTCCGCGGCGAAGTCGAAGGCGCCGCAAACCGCCGCATCGAGCACAAGGTGGCGGAGCTCGACGGTCACAAGTCGCTGTACTCCGACTCTTTCTACAGCCGTGGCGAATTCGAAAAGCTCTACTACGGCGAGGGTGAATACCCCGCGCTCAAGGATAGATACGATCCCGGGTCTCGCTTGACGGACCTGTTCGCAAAGGCGGTGCAACGACATTGACTACATTCGAAACGGAGCGCTCGGGGCAGCAGACCGACAAGCTCAATCTCGCGCAGATCGTCGAGATCGCAACCGGCGGTGAGATGCCGCTGCGGTTCAGCGCATACGACGGCTCCACGACCGGCCCTGCAGATTCCCCGTACGGGCTCAACCTGACGGCGCCCGAAGGCGCCACCTACATCGTCACCGCCCCGGGCGATCTGGGTATGGCACGCGCGTATGTCTCGGGAACGCTCGAAGCCGAGGGTGTGCATCCCGGCGATCCGTATCCCCTGCTCAAGGCACTCGGCGGCGTCCACTTCGAGCGTCCGCCTGCACGGACCCTCGCGCAGATCGTACGGTCGCTCGGGCCCGACCTGCTCAAGCCGATCGCCCCTCCGCCGCAGGAGCACCTCCCCCGTTGGCGCCGTGTCGCCGAGGGGCTTCGCCATTCGAAAGCACGCGACGCCGAGGTCATCCATCACCACTACGACGTATCGAACACGTTCTACGAGTACGTTCTCGGACCGTCGATGACGTACACGTGTGCTGTGTTCGAGTCGGAGAACCAGAGCCTCGAGGACGCACAGGAGAACAAGTACCGACTCGTCTTCGAGAAGCTTCGATTGAAACCCGGAGATCGCCTGCTCGACATCGGCTGCGGGTGGGGCGGCATGGTGCGATACGCCGCACGCCGGGGTGTGAAGGCCATCGGCGCGACCCTGTCGAAGGAACAGGCCCAGTGGGCGCAGAAGGCCATCGCCGACGAAGGCCTCGGCGACCTCGCCGAAGTACGTCACTCCGACTATCGTGACGTGCCGGAAACCGGGTTCGACGCGATCTCCTCGATCGGCCTGACCGAGCACATCGGTGCCGCGAACTACCCGTCGTACTTCCGGTTCCTACACGACAAACTCCGCGTCGGCGGCCTGCTGCTCAACCACAGCATCACTCGCCCGCACAACCGCGGACGGCACAAGGCCGGCGGCTTCATCGACCGCTACGTGTTCCCCGACGGGGAGCTCACCGGTTCGGGTCGGCTCATTTCGGAGGCTCAGAACATCGGCTTCGAGGTGATGCACGAGGAGAACCTGCGTCAGCACTACTCTCTGACTTTGAAGGCGTGGTGCGAGAATCTCGAAAAGAACTGGGATTCCGCACTTTCCGAGGTCGACGAGGCAACTGCACGCCTGTGGGGTCTGTACATGGCGGGGTCGCGGGTGGGCTTCGAGACCAACGGCGTCCAGCTCCACCAGATTCTCGGCGTGAAGCTGGGTAAGGACCAGGCACCCCAGGTCCCTCTGCGTCCCTGGTGGGTCGCATGAGCGCGTAGTCGCGGCTACACGGAGAACGGGCAGATACAACCTTTTCGCAAGGCTGCATCTGCCCGTTCCGGTTGTAAACGGGTCAGCTACGCAAGCTCGCAGGCGGAGTGAAACGCTCGCCGTACTTGGCGGCAAGCTCCTCGGCGCGCTTGACGAAACCTTCCTTCCCGCCCGGGAATCCCGTGATGTACTGCGCGACACCACCGGTCCAGGCCGGGAAGCCGATACCGAGGATCGAGCCGATGTTGGCGTCGGCGGTCGTGGTGAGCACGCCCTCGTCGAAGCACTTCTGGGTCTCGATGGCCTCGGCGAACAGCATGCGGTCGATCAGATCCTGCAGCGGCACGTCGAGCGTCGCCACGGTCTTGTAGTGATCGCGCACGCCCTGCCAGATGCCGAGACGCTTGCCGTTCTCGTCGTACTCGTAGAAGCCTGCCTTCTCGAGGCGACCCGGACGACCCGACTCGACCATGAAGTCGACGACGTCGATAGCGGGGTGACGGGTGGTGCCGAGCTTCGTGTCGCCCTGCGCCGCAGCCTCCGCGGTCTCCTTCGCGATCTTCTGCATGAGCTTCATGTTCAGCTCGTCGGTCAGCTGCAGCGGCGGAGCCGGGTATCCGGCCTGCGAACCGGCCTGCTCGATCGTCGCGGGCTCGATACCCTCGCCGAGCATCGCGATGGCCTCGTTGACGAACGTGCCGATCACGCGTGAGGTGAAGAATCCACGGCTGTCGTTGACCACGATCGGGGTCTTGCGAATCGCGAGCGTGTAATCGAACACGCGGGCCAGCGCCTCGTCGGACGTCTTCTCGCCCTTGATGATCTCGACCAGCGGCATCTTGTCGACCGGCGAGAAGAAGTGGATACCGATGAAATCCTCGGGACGCTTGACGCCGGTCGCGAGACCGGTGATCGGCAGCGTCGAGGTGTTGGAACCGAGCAGTGCGTCGGGCTCGACGACATCCTCGATCTCCTGGAACACCTTGTGCTTGAGGTCGGTGCTCTCGAAGACCGCCTCGATGACGAAGTCGACGCCCTTCAGGTCCGCAGCATCGGCAGTCGGGTGGATGCGATCGAGGAGCGCCCTCGACTTCTCCTCTGTGGTCTTTCCACGCGAGAGTGCCTTCTCCTCGATCTTGACCGAGTAACTTTTACCGCGCTCGGCGGCCTCGGCGCTGATGTCCTTGAGGACGACCTCGAATCCGGCCTTCGCCGACACGTACGCGATGCCTGCACCCATCATGCCCGCACCGAGCACACCGATCTTCTTGATCTCACGCTTCGGCACGTCCTTCGGGCGCGACGCACCCGAGTTGATGGACTGCATGTCGAAGAAGAACGCCTGGATCATGTTCTTCGCGACCTGGCCGGTGGCGAGCTCGGTGAAGTACCGCGACTCGATGGTCGACGCATTGTCGAAATCGACCTGGGCGCCTTCGACGGCCGCCGACATGATCGCGCGCGGACCCGGCATCGGAGCACCCTTGAGCTGCTTGCGCAGGTTCGCGGGGAAAGCCGGGAGGTTCGCGGCGAACGCAGGCGACGACGGGGTGCCACCGGGGATCTTGTAGCCCTTGGTGTCCCACGGCTGTACGCCGCCCTCGGGGTTGGCCTTGATCCACGCCTTGGCGGCGGGCACGAGTTCTTCGATGCTGCCGACGACCTCGTGCACGAGACCGAGTTCCTTGGCCTTGACCGCGTTGTACTTGTTGCCCTGCAGAAGAAGCGAGAGCAGCGCGGTCTGGAGTCCGAGCAGTCGGACGGTGCGGGTGATGCCGCCACTACCGGGCAGCAGCCCGAGGCTCGCCTCGGGCAGACCGATCTGAATACCCTTGACATCGGCGGCAATACGGTGGTGCGTCGCGAGTGCGATCTCGAGGCCGCCGCCGAGTGCCGCACCGTTGATGGCGCTGACGACGGGCTTGCCGAGGGTTTCGAGGCGACGCAGGTCGGACTTGATGTCCTGGACCTCGTCGAATGCGACCTGCGCGTCGGCAGGTCCGATCTCGATGATGTTGCGCAGGTCGCCGCCGGCGAAGAATGTCTTCTTCGCAGACGTGATGACGACGCCGGTGATGGAATCCTTCTCGGCGACGAGACGATCGACGGTCGACTTCATCGACGTCTTGTAGAGCGCGTTCATCGTGTTCGCGCCCTGGTTGGGGTCGTCGAGCGTGAGGACGACGATGCCGTCTGCGTCCTGATCCCAGGAAATCATGTTGTCGGTCACTGTATTTCGGATCCTTCCGGTATCAGACGCGCTCGATGATGGTGGCCACGCCCATGCCACCACCGACACAGAGGGTGAGCAGGGCACGGCGCAGGCCACGGCGCTCGAGCTCGTCGACCATGGTGCCGAGGATCATGGCACCGGTCGCGCCGAGCGGGTGGCCCATGGCGATGGCGCCGCCGTTGACGTTGAGCTTCTCGTCCGGGATGTGCAGGTCCTTCTGGAACTTCAGGACGACGGAGGCGAACGCCTCATTGATCTCGAACAGATCGATGTCGTCGACCGTCAGACCCGCGGTCGCGAGAACCTTCTTCGTCGCCGGCGTCGGGCCGGTGAGCATGATGGTCGAGTCGGCACCCGACGTGGCGGTCGCGACGACGCGGGCACGCGGGGTCAGGTTGAGGTCCTTACCTACCTGCTCGGAGCCGACGAGTACCAGCGCGGCGCCGTCGACGATGCCGGAGCTGTTGCCGCCGTGGTGCACGTGGTTGATCTTCTCGACGAAATGGAACTTCTGCAGGGCCACGGCATCGAATCCCCCGACCTCACCGACCGTGGCAAACGACGGCTTCAGACCGGCCAGACCCGCGAGGGTCGTGTCGGGACGCATGTGCTCGTCCTGGTCGAGGATCGTCAGGCCGTTCTGGTCCTTGACCGGAACGACGGACTTGGCGAAGTAGCCACCCGACCACGCTGCGGCGGCGAGCTGCTGCGACCGCAGGGCGTACGCGTCGACGTCCTCGCGGGAGAAGCCCTCGATGGTCGCGATGAGGTCGGCACCGACGCCCTGGGGCACGAAGTAGGTGTCGTAGTTGGTGGCCGGGTCCAGGCCCCACGGGCCGCCGTCGGAGCCCATCGGCACGCGCGACATGGACTCGACGCCACCGGCGATGACGAGTTCGTCCCAGCCGGAACGAACCTTCTGTGCCGCGGTGTTCACGGCCTCGAGGCCGGACGCGCAGAAGCGGTTGATCTGGATGCCGCCGACGGTGTCCGGCAGGCCTGCCGCGGTGGCTGCGGCGCGTGGCATGTCGGCGCCCTGGTCGCCCACCGGGCCGACGATGCCGAGGATCAGGTCGGAGATGCGGTCCTCGTCGAGATCCGGAAAACGGACACGCAGCTCGTCGATCAGACCGGTAACCAGGGAGATCGGCTTGACGGGGTGTAGCGAGCCGTTCTTCTTGCCGCGGCCGCGGGGGGTTCGGATGGCTTCATAGATGAATGCCTCGGTGGTCACAGTGCGCAGGTTCCTTCCCGTGCTGACGGTGTGGTGGCGCGTCATCCCACCTGAGGGACGTCCACGCCCAACCTTCCGCCTCCACGGTAGGAGCGCATCCCCAGCCGCGATAAGGACCGAACCGATCGGGCTCCGTGACCGAACCGAACCTCACGGAGGTAACTCCACGACAGATTCTCCCTCGCTTCATCCGGTGCCGACCTGCGAAAACAGGCGCATCGGCAAAAATTTCGGACCCGACGGGAACTTTTCGCTCCGCCCGCGCCTCATATCACCGACACACACGAACGCCCCTGCATCCGAACGTACCGATGGAAAGCGAGCACACCATGACCAGCGGATTCTTCTCCAACACCTCGGCCGACTCCACCTCCGAGTCCACCGACAGCACCCGCTCGGACGCATCCTTCGGCTCGACCGCGTCCTCCACCGACTCCGCGTCCGCCGCGAGCGACCGCGCCGACTCGTCCTACGGTTCCAACTCGTCGTTCGACAGCGACTCCTCGTTCGGTTCGTCCTCGGCCGCCGACCAGGGCTCCGTGAGCTACGAGTCGTACGAGCGCTACGAGCGTTACGACTCCTCCGGGGCGAGCAGCTCCGACTCGTCGTACGGATCGGCGAGCGACAGCGGCTCGTCCGCCTCGGTCGGCGCGTCCTCGTCGGCATCGGACAGGAGCAACAGCGCCTCGTCGGCCGACTCGGCCAACGCAGGTATTTCCTCCTCGGCCACGAATTCCGCCGACCGCGCTGCGTCCTCCGACTCGAGCGCGACAAGCGCGATGACCTCGGGCGGTAACGCCGGCTCGACCTCGACCGGCGCATCAGGCCCGCAGCCGGTGGTCCTCGACGAGTACTCGAGCTCGGATGGCGCCGAGTACGTCGAATACGACACCGACGGCGACGGCGTAGTGGACCTGATCACCGTCGATCTCGAAGGTGACGGCCGCATCGACGCCACCATCAGTGACACCGACGGCGATCTCGTCCTCGATCAGATCTCGGTGGACACGGACGGCGACGGACTGGTCGACTTCTCCGCCGTCGACGCGGATGGCGACGGCAGGCTCGATGTCGCCGCGGTCGACATCGACGGCGACGGCGAGGTCGACGCCGTGATCGACCTGCACAGCGGTGCGGTGGACTACGACGGTGACGGCGTCGCCGACGACTACGTCGATGTCAGCGAATTCGACTCCGGCAGCAGCTCGGAGTACAACACCGACCTCGTCTGATCGGCCATGGCGACCGATGATGCAGGTACGACTCCGATCGCCGATCGGATCGACGACCTGATCACCGATGCCGACGTGGCAGCAGACGGCGACGAGCGCACCGGCATCATCGACCGACTCGCCGCGCTCGGGGTCGAACGCGTGACCGCATCGGCAGGCACACCGTTCGACCCCACCCTGCACCGCGCGGTCGCGAGGGTGCCCACAACGAGTGGGATCGATGTGAACACGATCGAGGAGACCGTCCGTCCGGGTTGGCGACACTGCGGCCATATGATCCGCTACGTCGAGGTGAAGGTACGAGTCCACCGATGATGATGAGGGAGAGACACCGATGAGCTGGGTCCTAGCGGTCGACTTCGGCACGTCCAACACCGCCGCAGCGCACCGGATCGGACCCGACCGGGTCGAGACGCTCCCGCTGACACACACGGGCAATGCGCTGCCGTCGTCCGTGTTCGTCGGGTCGCATGCAATGTCCACCGGGGATGTGGCACTCAACGAGGCATCGCTCGACCCCTCCGGATTCGTGCTTGCGCCGAAGTCGCTCGTCGGCGCCGGATCGATCGTCGTCCGAGACCGGGAAGTTCCCGTCTCGTCGATCATCGCGGCAGTGCTGCGCACCGTGTACGGGCAGGCGCTCCGACGCCACAACAACGAACCGCCTGCCGAGGTCGTGCTCACCCACCCGGAGGCATGGTCGGCGCGGGAGTTGTCGGTGCTGCGCGAGGCCGCGTCGATCGCAGGTCTCGGCGGGAATGTCTCGCTGATCTCCGAGCCTCGCGCGGCGGCGTTCTACTACTCCCGCCAGCACGACGCGAAGGTCGTCAAGGGTTCGACGATCGCCGTGTTCGACTTCGGTGGGGGGACACTCGATGTTGCCGTACTCACCGCAACGAACGAATGGACCTTCGAGGTTCTGCGCGCCGGCGGCGACAACGCGCTCGGCGGAAAGACTCTCGACGGCGCGATCGCGCGGTGGGTGGATCAGCATCTGGCCGAGGAGAATCCCCAGCTCTGGGCGTGGCTGCGCACACCCGAAGGACTCGAGACCCGACGCACGCTCGACGACCAGGTCCGCAAGGCGAAAGAGCTTCTCTCCGAAGCGCCTTCCGCAACGATCCGGATCAGGGGCGACGGGTCGGACATGACCCTGACCCTCACGCGGGACGAGTTCGAGCAGTTGATCGAACCGCAGATCACCCGTGCCGTCCATCTGGCCCGGGGGGTGTTGCGCGATGCCGGCGTCGTCGGCGGTGGTCTACAAGCGCTCTACCTGACGGGTGGGTCGTCCCGAATTCCCTACGTACACCGCAGATTGGCCGAACTCGGGCCGATCGCCACTCTCGACGACCCGAAAACCGTGGTAGCGAAGGGTGCAGCCGGGTTCGTCGCCGGTGGCCGCACCACCGCCCCGCCCGCGATGGTCGACACCGAAGTTCTCCACCGGAGACCGACCCCGAACACTGTGTCGGCTCCCCCACCGTCGGCATTCGTCGAACCGAATACCGAGGCGAAGCCACCACGCGGCAAGCGGAAAGTCATGGCGCTCGCCGGGGGAGTTGCGGCGACCGCGATCATTGCGGCAGCCGGCTTCTACTACGGCACACAGGACGACGCACAGGCCTCAGCAGCCCCGACAACCATCGACGCCGCACCGGACAACGGCGGGACACCGCCCGCCACTGCGGACTCGAGCTACATCAGCGAGAACTCCGACGACGTCACGGCCCTGCTTCCCCGAAAGCTCCTCGATTCGAGCACCGAATGCAGCAAGTCGGGATTCAGCTCCCAGGGGGCCCTGCAGGTCCGTTGCCGGGTCGATCCGGATTCCTCACTCGGACAGGCGATCGGCATGAAATCCGTCGATTACGAGGCGGTTACCTCGTGGCGTGACGACCAATACGCACGATCGAACTTCATCCGGCTCCGCGACAGCAAGGACGGGAATACCAAGATCGTCTCGTCGGACGAGAACCGCATCATCGATCACGGCGCGGACGGCACCTACTTCACCGCCGTCGACCGGTCGACGGGACTGCTCATGCAGTTCTCGACCGACTCCGCCGAACAGGGAATGACCCTTCTGACCGAAATCGGTTTCACGCCGAGCTGACTCACGCCCGAACTACCCTGCATCGATGCAGGACAAGGAGCATCACCCGACCATGCGTCCCTCACGCATCCTTCTCTCCAGCACGGCCCTCACCCTGGCCCTTGCCCTGACACTCGCCGGCTGCAGCAACACCGCCGACGGCACTGCCATCGCGGAAGGCGCAGCGACCGGAACCGGTACGAACGACACCGCAGCCACATTCGACACCGCATCACTCGACACCGGGGCATACAACACCGAACCGCGCGACTTCATCGACGAAGGCCAGTCGGCCGGAGACTTCGGCCCCGCGGTCGAAGGTCAGCGCATGGCCGAGTTCGTAATCCACCCCTACACGATCGACTCGGCCCTCACCACCGGTGGCGGCATGGCAACGGGCGTCGGAGTCGGCGGAATCGGCAAGGTCCTGTCGGGTGGCGGCGCCGATGACGTCGCGAAATCGTTCGGCGTCATCACCGGTTTCGGCAGTTTCGCCAGTAACCCCGACGACTCCCGTCAGCTCGGTGTCGCAGTGTGGCGGTTCCCCGACACGAACAGCGCCGCGCAGGCTGCCACCGCCCTGCATGCCAACGCGCTCACACCGGAAGATGTCGGCTTCTCCTCCGGCCCGCAGACACCCGCATCGATCCCGCAACTGCCCGGAACTCTTGCGTCGACCTACTACTTCGACGGGATCGACACCGCGAGCATGTCGACCTTCACCGCACGCGGCCCACATGTGGTCTACACCTACACCTCCGCGGAGGAGAACGACACCGAGTGGAACTCCGATGTCACGGCGCGCGCCGTCGAGGCGCAGCTCCCACTCATCGACAGGTTCCCGTTCTCACCGACCGACGAGATCGAGTCGCTCCCCGTCGATCTCGACAAAGTACTCGCACGCGCGGTCGGTTTCGTCGAGAACGAATACGCGCGAAATTCCGACACAGCCGTCTACGGACCGCTCGGATGGCTGCATTTCGATTCGCATCCCGCCGAAACCGCTGCCCTCTTCGAAGCCAGCGGCGCCGACCGCATCGCCCTCGCCAACTCGACCGTCTACCGCACCAGCGGACCCGAGGCCGCCGAGGAACTGCGCGACGCATTCGTCGAACAGACCCTCGACTCCTACCCTGATCTGGTCGACGAGCCTGCGCCGCAGAGCGTTCCGGGAACCGTGTGCCTGGCCGGCGACACCGCTCAGGGCAGGGTGATGGACTGCATGATGACCTACGGTCCCTACGTCGCACAGATCCAAGGCCACCGATCGGTCGGGAACACCGATCCCGATTCGGACACCTTGCGAACGGTGCCACAGCGGGTGGCTGCCCAATACGTGAAATTCGTTCGCGCAGAGGAGAAGGGGCTCGGCGAGAACTGAGCCGAACCCGGCCCGGCGCCTCCCGTCAGTTACCGGGCGGGCCGGGCATTCCGCGCGGGATGCCTCCCGGCGGCATACCACCGGGAGGCATTCTGCCCGGCATGATTCCGGCCGTCGGCGCCGTAGTCGTATCGACACCGACGGGGAGAACGACGTGGTATCCGCTGGTGATATCACCGGTGACCGTGCCGATCTGGCTCGCGCCGCCGTCGTCGCCGAACACGTTGTCGGTCTCCAGGGTGAGCGCTGCCAGGTTGACGATCGATGATTCGTAACCGGGTGTCGAGTAGACGGATTCGCTGACATCCTGCGGCAATGCCACCTGGGAGGTGGCAATCGCCTTTGCGGAGTCGGTGATGGACGCCTCGTCCGGGTACACCTCGAAATGGATGTGCGGCCACCGGCCGGGATACGCTGCGGGGAAGATACTGGTGAACCGCACCTTCCCGTCGGTGTCCGCGATCTGCACGCCGCGCAGATAGTTCTCCTCGGTGATGCCCTCCGAATACAGCGAGTAGCCGCCGTCGCGGTCGCAGTGCCACACATACACCGCTGTTCCGGCGAAGGGAATGCCTCCGGACGCCAGGTCGGAAATGGACAGTTCGAGCGTCATCGGGACGCCCTCGGCCGTCGCGGATGCGTCGCCGAAGCTCGACCGGATGTCACTGCGCCTGATCCCGCTCTGTTCGAGGACGTCCGGGCCGTTGGATCCGTCCCCCGGGTAGGGCCCGGCCGTCTCGTCGGGGATCTCGGTCAGGCCTGATGCCGCAGCTGTCGTCGACGTCGAGAACGCGGTAGTGCTGCTGTTCCCGCCACCGCATGCCGCCAGACCCACCGTCGCGGCACCCAGTCCGAAGAACGTGAGCATCTTCCGTCGGCTCAGCAGGGTGCCGACATCGAATGCCAAACCTTGGTCGACAATCTCGTCGTGCGGCTTGGGCAGACTTCGACCTTCGTAGGTCGCCTGGCGTATTTTCGAGGGCTGATTTCTCACCGTGTCTCCTTCCCGTGCACCGACCGGGCCGATGCGATCACCGCCTCAGTCTGGAGCGCCGGGCCGTGATCCGGCTGCGGTATTGCTGGGAGTTCACTGTGAATCGCCTGCGCCTTCTCGCTGAGCGGGAGTAGCTCACTCAGCACGTGACACGCCCCCACAGAATCGGCCTGACAGGCGAACCAGATCCCAAGGAGCCCCTATGACCTCGACCGTCCATACCGAATCCCGCCGATTCGAGAACAAGGTCGCGTTCATCACCGGAGCTGCGCGCGGACAGGGTCGCGCCGAAGCGGTCCGCTTCGCGCAGGAAGGCGCCGACATCATCGCGATCGACGCGTGCAGCGAGTTCTCGTCGACCGCGTATGCGGGAGCAACGCGCGACGATCTCGATGAGACCGTGCGCCTCGTCGAAGCGACCGGGCGACGCATCGCCGCCACGGTCGCCGATGTGCGCGACTTCGATGCACTCTCGCAGGCGCTCGCGGCAGGCGTCGAGAAATTCGGGCGCCTCGACGTCGTGATCGCCAACGCCGGAATCTGCTCGGGCGGCCTCTCGTGGGAGATCACACTCGAGCAGTGGCGAGAGACCGTCGACGTGAACCTGACCGGCGTATTCCACACCGCGAAGGCCGCTGTTCCACATCTGCTCGCCACGGGCGACGGCGGCTCGATCGTGTTCACCAGCTCGGTGTCGGGCATCAAGGGCACTCCGTTCACCGGTCACTACGCCGCGACCAAGCACGGCATCGTCGGCCTCGCGAAGACGATGGCGAATGAGCTCGGTGAGCATCGCATCCGCGTCAACACCGTTCATCCCGCCGGGGTCGAGACGGGTATGACCGTCTCGGATCTGCACCCGCTGATCGCGAAGCACGCCGCCACGCTCGGCCCGATCTACATGAATTCGCTTCCATACCAGATCCTTCAGGCCGACGACGTCGCCTCCGTGGTGGCGTGGGTCTGCTCGGACGAGGCCAAGTACATCACCGGCGCGCAGGTGCCGATCGATCTCGGCAACCTCATCCGATAGGCGCTGCTACTTCTCGTCGATCGGCTTGGCTCCCAGGACGTCCTTCAGCAATTCCATCGCCACGTCCTCGGGGTCGCGCCGGGTCGACGGATCGCCCGGGGTCGCGGCTTCGGCGAACATCTCGTCGACGTCTTCCTTCGAGATCTTCGATGGATCCTGTGGCGGAGCATCGTAATTCGAATCCGGACCGGGGTCGTCGGGCAGATCGGGGCCGTCGGGCGGCGGAATGTCGTCGTACTCGGAACGCTGCGGCGGTGCAGCACCCGCCCCGTCACCCGACGGGGACGATGCGTCGGGTGCCGGTGCACGTTTGGCCTGACTGGGCCGCGAGAATCGCGGTTGTCCGCCTGGGCGTGACTGCTTGGGTGCCGCGGCGTTTTTCGCGGGTGCAGGCGCGGCAGAACCATGGACGCACGTGACGTCGAAATCGACACCGAACAATTCGCGGAGGGCGTCGGCGATCACGGTCGCGTTGCGTGGCTCGGCGAGTCGTTTGACCAGCGGCGCCGAATCGTGGACCAGGATGACCTGGGCGCCGTCGACTTCGCGAACCGTAGCGCCGGACAGCATGACCTCCACGGTCTTGCTACGGGCACGCACCTTGGCCCGAACCTCGGACCACACTCCACGAATCCCGGCGGCGTCAGGGCCTGATGCCGCGGCAGGCACCGGCTCAGGCTGTCTCTCAGGCTCAGGCTCAGGCTCAGGCGTTGACTTAGGCGAAGGCTCCCGCTCCGGCTCGGGCGCAACCGACTCCATTGCGGGTGCCGTTTCCGGTTCCGGGACCTCTGGAGGTGGAGGAGGCGTCGCAGCACGCGGTTCGGGTTCCCGAACAGGCTCCGGCACCGACGGTTCGGTCTCAGGAGTGGGAGCAGGAGCCGGTGGGGCGGCGGCCTCACTCGGCGCCGAATCGGACGTACGACGCTGGGACGGACGCTGGAAGCGCGCCGCCGGCTCGTCGGGTGCGACCGGATCGGAGACAGGCTCCGGCGCCTGACGGGGAATCGCCACAGGATTCGCTGCCCCCACCGCGGCTCCGGTCGCGGCGGGACCGGGGACGAATCCCTGCTCGAGCCGCTCCAGTCGCTGCAGGACCGCAGACTCAGCGTCGGATACCGAGGGAAGCAGCATGCGGGCGCACATCACCTCGAGCAACAAGCGCGGAGCCGTCGCGCCGCGCATCTCGCCGAGCCCGGCATGGATGATCTCGGCGTAGCGCGTGAGCGTGGCGGGCCCGAGCCTCGAGGCTTCGTCGCGCATGCGCTCGAGCACGTCGCCGGGTGCGTCGACCAGTCCACGTTCGGCGGCGTCCGGGACGTTACGCATGAGGATGAGGTCGCGGAGCCGTTCGAGGAGGTCGGTCGCGAAACGACGCGGATCGTGCCCGGCGTCCATGACCTTTTCGACAGTGCCGAACAGCGCTGCACCGTCTCCGACTGCCAATGCGTCGACGGCTTCGTCGATCAGCGCGACATCGGTGACTCCGAGCAGGGACAGGGCACGCGGGTAGGTGACGCCTTCCGTGCCCGCTCCCGCGAGGAGTTGGTCCATGACAGACAGCGAATCTCGGGGCGAGCCGCCACCGGCACGGATGACCAGTGGGTACACCGCATCTTCGACCGTCACGCTCTCCTGGACGCAGATCTTCTCGAGGAGACCGCGCATCGCAGTGGGGGCGAGCAGGCGGAAGGGGTAGTGATGCGTACGCGACCGGATGGTGGGGAGCACCTTCTCCGGTTCCGTGGTCGCGAACACGAAAATCAGGTGTTCCGGCGGCTCCTCCACAATCTTGAGCAGGGCGTTGAACCCCTGCGTGCTGACCATGTGGGCCTCGTCGATGATGAAGATCCGGTAGCGCGACTCGGCCGGTGCGTAGAACGCTCGATCGCGTAGCTCGCGAGTGTCGTCGACGCCGCCGTGGCTGGCCGCGTCGAGTTCGGTGACGTCGAGGTTGCCTCCCCCGCCGGGCCCGAGCGACTCACACGACCGGCACTGCCCGCACGGTGTCGAGGTGGGGCCCTGTTCGCAGTTCAGCGACCGAGCGAGGATCCGCGCCGACGACGTCTTGCCACACCCGCGCGGACCCGAGAACAGGTATGCGTGGTTGATACGGCCGGTGTCGAGGGCCGTACTGAGGGGCGCGGTGACATGCTCCTGCCCCACCACCTCGGCGAAGGTCGCGGGTCGATACTTCCGGTACAGGGCCACGCGCCGAGAGTACCGGCGCGCGCCGACAACAACTCGGACGGCGTCATCGTTGACAAACGATATATCGTTATATATCGTGACTGCATCGACAATGACAAGGAGTTCGCACCATGCGAAACACACGACAGATGCGCGGCGGACGCCGCGCTCACGCCATGAATCACTTCCTCGCGGAGGGCCCGTTCCTGGGCGAAGACCCCCGACGTAGCGAAGACCCCTTCGGTGACGGCCCGCACGGCCGAGGCCACCGGGGTGGCCCCATGCACCGCGGCGGACGCCGAGGACGCGCGCAGCGAGGCGATGTCCGCGCCGCCGTTCTGCAACTACTGGCCGACGAGTCCATGCACGGCTACCAGCTGATGCAGGCCATCGCCGACCGCACCGGCGGGGCCTGGAAGCCCAGCCCCGGAGCGATCTACCCGACGATCTCTCAGCTCGAGGACGAAGGACTCGTGCGCGTCGAGAAGGACGCCGGCCGCAAATTGGTGTCACTGACCGACGAAGGCCGCGCCCACCTCGACGATCCGGCCAACGAGCAGACCGATCCGTTCGCCGGGCATTCCGCCGACGGGAACGGCACCGATCTGCGAGGAGCGCTGCGCGATCTGCAGACAGCGGCACGCGTCGTCGCCGTCAGCGGCACCGAACCCCAGATCGCCGCGGCGCACAAGGTTCTCGCCGATGCCCGCAAGTCTCTGTATCTGCTGCTCGCCGAGGAGACCGACCCGGCGACCGACGCGAAAGATACGATCTGACGGTCGATCACGCCGTCTGGACGATCCTCGACATGACTCGAATCGCGGCGATCTGCGGACCGGACACTTCCTGCCCGATCGGCCTCGCGTTCGATCTGGTCCTGCTATCAGGAAGTGTCGACGAGGCTGAAGCCCGCTCCGACTCCGCCCTGCGCGTCGACCTCCTCGAGGATGCGGTCCGCCCGCTGATAGGCCGCGAGACCCCGACTGGTCGGTCGGTATCCGACCGAGAGGCCGATCCACTCCCCGGTGTCCGCCCGGACCAGCGGACCTCCCGAATCTCCGGGCTTCATCAACAAGGAAGACGACATCAGATTCGCGTCTACGAGCACATCACCGGAAGTACACGCGACCCCGTTGGTGCGTCCGGCGGCGCACTGGATGCCGATCGGGCGATCGCCGCGGTCGAGCGACCCGATGGAGTCGAGGACGACTCGTTGTCCGCGGTCGTTCGGCTCCGAGGTGTTCGAGCCGCGGACCTTCGTCTCGTCGAGGAGCAGCACGGCGTAGTCGGGTGCCTCGTCGGTGGGGAAACCGATGGGATCCACCGAGCCGGTGCTCGCCACGTCGGTTTCGACGCCGACCGGTCCGCGATGTTGCTCTCCTACTTTCCAGATCTGAGACGATCCGTCCTGCCTGCAATGACCGGCCGTGATGGCGACCAGCCGGTGTGCGTCGTCACGACCCACCGCCGCGACGGAACACCAGCCGGGCACCGGCTCGGCGGAGAAGGTGATCCCATCGCCCGGCCGAAGGACGACGCGGTCGTCTCCCCCCCCGGCCACGGCGATTCCCGGTGTGACCAGCGCACATGCAAGGGCTGCTACCGACAGCGCGAAACCGCGCCTCACTTCTTTCCGGCCTTGGCGGCCGCTTTCGCTGACTTCTTGAACTCTCGTACCTCGTGCAACGACTGGGAATCGACGACATCGGCGATCGAGCGACGAGCCCCTTCGTCTCCGTACGCCCCCGCAGCCTCGCGCCAGCCCGCGGGCTGGACCCCCCGCTGCTTACCGAGCAGCGCGAGAAAGATCCGAGCCTTCTGATCGCCGTATCCGGGCAGCGCCTTCAGCCTCTTCAACACCTGCTTGCCGTCGGGGTCGCCTGTTGTCCAGATCGCGGTGGTGTCGCCGTCGTACTCTTCGACGATCGCAGCGCACAGCGCTTGGATGCGCTGGCCCATCGATTTCGGGAACCGGTGCACCGCCGGTGGCCGAGAACACACCTCGATGAATTCGTCGGGGTCCATGTCGGCGATCCGGTGTACATCGACTCCGCCGAGCCGGTCGGCGATTTTCTTCGGGCCTGCGAACGCAGTTTCCATGGGTACCTGCTGGTCGAGAAGCATCCCTATCAGGAGCGCCAGCGGGTTCTCGGAAAGCAATGCGTCCGCATCCGGATCCCCGACCAGGTTCAGCGTCGTTGCCATGGGTCGATCATGCACCCCGCGTCACTGTCGCCGCCACAGGACGACCACCGCGAGCACCGTCACCGTGAGCACGATCGAGACGGTCAGCGCGTGGATCCAGTGGGAGAAGAGGGTCGGTTCCGACGTACCCGGCACCGCCGCGAGAGCGGCGAACAGGGCGACGACGGCGATCGCTCCACCGGCGGCCGACCATCCTCGCGCAAGCCGGGAATGGTGAGCGGAGCGCAGTTCGGCGCTGCGGAGCACCGCGTGCTCGATCACCTCGACTGCGCCCGCGAGCTCGGCATCGAGGTCCGCGATCTCGTCGGCGACCCTCCCCGCCATCAAGGACCGCAACTGTGTCGGCTGTGTCCACGAGTGGAACCGGTCGTTGTGGAGGGAGGCCTTACGCAGCAGCGCACGTTCCATCTTGCGGGCCTGCATCGCAGCTATGTCGTCGAGTGCCTCGACGAGACGGTCTCCGGTGAGGTCTTCGTGATTGCGGAGGTGGTCCAGAATCCGCCAGAAGTCGGTCGAGGCGCGTGCGCGAATCGCCACCCACGGGAGCAACTCGAAGATCATCTCGCTCGTGCCGTGACCGACGTAGTCGCTGCCCACCGGTGTCGCTTCGAGGTCCAGCAGTACCGCAGCGGAGTCTTCTCGCACTGCGATCGCCGCACCGGGCTGCACGGGTCGATCCACGAGCGCAACCCGATCCCAGTTCCACAACACGCCCCACATCTGAGCTGTGGCTCTGGCCTGCGAATCGGTGCGTCGGCCGTCGACGAGTTCGCGCACGCGATCACCGCCGCTCGACACGACCTCCACCATCAAGGCCTCGACGACTTCCTGGTCGCCGACGCCCCGATGCCGGTGCACCACAAGATCACTCAGAGCCTGATACGTGGTCGGGGCAGGCATCCGACGGTTCAGGCCGGGGAACAGATCGTTGAGACACGCGTCGCTGGTCAGCGAGAACGGCGCGAGGAACTCGTCGACGGCGGGGCGGAAGCCGGCGCCGTCTCGGTCCTGCAACGGGTCGGCGCGCCAGTCGATCAGCGGGGACTTGTCGTCACTGAGCGTTTCGAGAGCGAGGACGAGTCCGTGCCCGGGGATCTCCCACAGCGACAGGCAGGTCGCTGGTGCCCCGACGTACGGGCGTGCTGATCCGGTGCGCAATGCGCCTGTCGAGGAACCGAACGACAGAGGCGGGCGCTCACGGTCGGTGATGTGCCGGTATGCGAGCAGGCTTGCCGCACGAACACCGTGTTCGGTGCTCGGCAACGTTCCGATTCGAGCAGGAAGGAACGGCTCCAGCTCGTGCACCGCGTCGATCGGCGGCGGCGACACCGCAGAGGCCTCGATATCGAGAGCCAGGAGAAACACCTTCACAACACCGTGACAGCCCGTGACGGAACCGACGGCAGCTGCGCCGGCTCCGGATCGTACGAGAGCGCGGTCTTCCATCACACTCACCACTTCCGAACCCGCCGCGGAATGCGGCGACCCTGATATCGGAGTATGGCACTTATTCACAGGAAAGCGAATTCTTCGATTTCCTGAGGTCAGAGCGGTGTGACAGAAGTTGTCCACCATCGGTCCACCAGTTGTCCACAGCTTTGTCCACAGCTTGGGAGAACGTGTGACACCCGGGGCCAGTGCGGCCTGCGGATGTCAGTGTCCGAGCGTCTTCTCCGTCGCTGCGAGCAGGACGCAGGTTGCGACGCCGTCCATCGCCTTCGCCAGCTCGTCGAGCGACGGGAAGCTCGGAGCAAGGCGGATGTTCTTGTCGTCGGGGTCGTTCTTGTACGGGAACGCCGAACCCGCAGCCGTGAGGGCGATTCCCGCGTCCTTGGCGAGCGCGATGACCCGCTTGGCGGTGCCGTCGACGACGTCGAGGCTGATGAAGTAGCCGCCCTTCGGCTCGGTCCACGACGCGACCTTCGACGCACCGAGACGGTCTTCGAGGATCTGGCGGACCAGCGCGAACTTCGGTGCGAGGATCTCGCGGTGCTTCGCCATGTGTGCCCGCACACCGTCGGCGTCGCCGAAGAACCGAAGGTGGCGCAGCTGATTGACCTTGTCGGGTCCGATCGTCTTGATCCCGAGCAACTTCTGGTACCAGTCGAGGTTCGCCGTGGAGCTACCGAAGAAGCTCACACCTGATCCTGCGAACGTGATCTTGGAAGTCGAGGCGAGAGCGAACACGCGGTTCGGGTTCCCTGCCTCGGCAGCGAGACCCAGGATGTCGATTGCCGGGGCGACCTCCTCGAGGACCGGGTGCACCGCGTACGCGTTGTCCCAGAAGATCCGGAAGTCCGGCGCCGCGGTCGGCATCGACACCAGCGCGCGAGCGACATCCTCGCTGTAGACCGCACCGGTGGGGTTCGAATACGTCGGAACCGTCCACATGCCCTTGATCTGCGGATCATTCGCGACGAGCTCCGCAATCGCGTGCACGTCCGGGCCTTCGTCGTTCAACGGCACCGGAATCATCTCGATGCGGTACGACTCGGTGATCGCGAAGTGGCGGTCGTAGCCGGGAGCCGGGCACAGGAACTTCACGACCGGTTCCTGCGACCACGGGCGCGGCGAATCGACGGTCCCGTGCAGCAGCGACCAGGTGATGAGGTCGTGCATGGTCTCGAGGCTCGCATTGTTCCCGGCGAGCAGGTTGTCGACGGGGATGGAGAGCAGTTCGGCGAAGATCGCGCGCAGCTCGGGCAGACCTTTCAGCCCGCCGTAGTTGCGGCAGTCGGTGCCGGAGGCATCCCGGTAATCGTCCGCGCCCGGCAGCGACAGCAACTCCGCGGAGAGGTCCAGCTGCTCGGGGGAGGGCTTACCGCGGGTCAGGTCCAGCGTCAGCTTCTCGGTCTTCAACCGCTCGTAATTCGCGGTTTGGCGCTCGTGCTCTGCAACGAGTTCCTCATGGCTCATCAACCCGATCTGGGTCTGCGTAGGCATGCGGAGAGACCTTTCACCGTGCACGGTGACACGGGCATCGGCGGAAGAAAATAGGGGACCCCGCGCACCCGGCAGAGCCCGTTGACCCTTGCTGCCTTCCGGCCCTGGGGGAGTTCACAGGATGCGCGCCGCGCGGGATCCATCGGCAAGTCTAGAGGACTCCCCATACGGGTGCGCACCACCCCCTTCCTACCCCCTCGATTCGCGTGCAGACCTGCCCGTTTGGGAAGTCGGTGGGGTCATTCGGTATGCTTCCTCACGGAGGATTCGCCTAGTGGCCTATGGCGCTCGCCTGGAACGCGGGTTGGGTTAACGCCCTCAGGGGTTCAAATCCCCTATCCTCCGCCAACGGGAAGCCCGTGACCAGCAGAAATGCCGGTCACGGGCTTTTCTCGTCCCGGGGACCCGCACATGACCACGCGTCGAATCCGTGTCATCGTTTGTCCCAGCGCCGTGGCGTTGGACACTTGAACAACCCGGGGAGCGACTCGGGGTCACATGTGGATGAACGGCTGCGCCGTCGGGATCGAAGGAGTTCGTCGGAGATCGTGCTCAGCGACAACAACGAAGCGATCCATCATCAGGCCGATTCACTTCAGGCAGCGAAGTGGCGCGAGATGCTGGACCAGGAGATCGACACGATCTCGGGAGCGATCGAGAACGCCGAGAAGCGCGCTCTCGCCGAGCACCGCGCCGGCGCCGTCGACCGCGCGCGCAGGTTCGATGCCGACAGCGCGAAGCTGCGCGACTCGCTTCGCGACCTCCATCGCATGCGACGCAACCTGACGGACCGGTTCGCCTGAAGTACTTTCGCCTGAGCACTACAGCCGCACACAGAACTTTCCTCGCATAGCCCGGGTTGCCGTGGGTCGTGAGGCAACGGAAACCCGGACGACCGGAGGAAAGTTCCGCAGTGACGCCTACTCGCAGGCCACGCCGTCGCCGTCGCCGTCCATCTTCGGCCGGTACCCGGGCTCACCCACATACAACGGCGCAGCACCTGCCGCGCGCGCCGCGGAGCAATTCTTGTAGTACACCGAACCAGGGTCGGCCCCGACGGCCGGAACAGGTTCCGCGGTGGGCTGGGGCTGGACCCGCTGGGATGCGGCAGTGGTCGCAGCCGGTGCCGGCTGCGGCGCAGGGATCATCGTGGTCGGAACCATCACGGACTCCGACGGCTCTGCGACCGGCGCCGACCCGCCGCACGAGGTGAGCACCCGCGCCATCGCATCGTGTTCGGCCTGCGTCACCCACAGGTTGTAGGCGGCCTTCACCTGCACCTGGCGTGCCACATAGGTGCAGCGGTAGGCACGGTTCGGCGGCAGCCACGTCGCGGCGTCACCGTCGCTCTTCTGCTGATTGGTCGGTCCGTCGACGGCCTGGAGATTGCGTGGGTCGTTCGCGAAGTCGGCGCGGGTCTGGGAATCCAACTGCTGCGCCCCCTTCTGCCACGCGTCCGACAGTGCGACGACATGGTCGATCTGCACCGCTGTGGATGTGTCCTGACCTCGGGTGAACGCAATGGACGTGCCGGTGTAGGCGTCGTTCAGGACGCCGGACAGCACCACACAGTCGCGAGTGCCCGGCCGGTAGGTGATCTCGACCAGATCCCGGGCCAGGATGTCGTTGCGGGTGTCGCAGCCGTTGTGTCCACCCGGAACCGAGACGTCGTCACTCCATGCCTGACCGAACAGGTCGCGGTCGTAGCCGGTCTTCGGTGCGCGGCCCTTGATCGGCAGCGTCGCGAGTTGTGTGAGGGCAGCACCTGCCTGGCTCGTGGCGCCTGCGGCAGCGGGGATCTCGGCGACCGGCGAGGTCGCCTCGGCGGCCGCCGACGTGGTGGACGCCGCTGCAGTAGACACTCCTGCGCTCGACGTCGTCGAGGCCGTCGCAGTGTCCGTATTCGAGCTCGGTACGACTTCGGTTGCGGCTTCCGAACAGCCGGCGAGCAACACGACCGTGGCAGCAACTCCCGCGACCATGCGGGCGCGCGAAAGTATCGGGACTATACGAAATGGGGACACCGAAGCACTCCTGCGCGAAAAGAAACCGTTCCGAGGTTGTTATCGCAGCTCTGCCGACAGTCCGTTACATACGCTAGATAACGGTCTGTTCCCGAGCGACACCTATCATTTCGGCGTGGTCGGATACGGCAGGCAACTCCAAGGGCTCGCGATCGCGCTGTCGTCTCTCGCCGGATTCGTCGACGCGATCGGCTTCATCACTCTCGGCGGAATCTTCGTCTCGTTCATGAGCGGCAACTCCACCCGACTGAGCGTCGGGATTGCGGACGGCGCGTGGGCCCAGGTCGGAATCGTCGCGGGCATCCTCGTGCTTTTCGTCGTCGGCGTGACGATCAGCGGAATCATCGCGGAACTCACCGATCACGATCGACGGACCCGCAAGAGTGCAGTACTTGCGCTGGTCACAGGGTTGTTGCTGCTCGGCTCACTCGGCGCTCTCCTCGACTGGGTTCCCCTCGCCGTCATCGCCATGACGCTGGCGATGGGCGCCGAGAACTCGGTGTTCCGGCGCGACGGCGAGGTCAGCATCGCCCTGACCTACATGACGGGTGCGCTCGTGAAGATCGGGCATCGCATCGCGGCAGCATTCCTCGGCGGGCCACGCTGGCGTTGGATTCCCTACTTCGGCCTGTGGGCCGGGCTGGTGAGTGGAGCCGTCCTCGGCGCACTCGCCCACCGCGCGCTCGGCCTCAACGCACTGTGGATCGCAACGGCGGTGTCTGCCGCGCTCACGGTCGGTGTGCGGTTTCTGCCCCACCGGCCGTGAAACGCACAACGGTCAAGCGCCCATCTTCGCCATCTTGTCGAGCCACACCCGCGCATCGTCCGGGAGGTTTCCGCACTTCTCGGCGTGAGCACACCACCGCTTGGTGGCAGCGAGGAAGTTCATCGGGTTGTAGGCATCCTCCTGGTACGACCACAGCCCGTCGCCGGCGTAGTGGAGGATCGTGATGTTCGGGGCGTTGTGCTCGGTGCCGTCGCCCGGATCCTCCATCGGGTTCTGCACCTCGCAGATCACCCAGCCGCGTTCCTCGTCGATCACGTACCAGGACGGCGGAAACGACGTCATGCGGCTACCGGGAAATGCCGACATCGTCCGTGTGACCCACGTGCGGATCGCCTCACGGCCGTTCATCGTCCCGTACGCGTGCTCGACGTACTTCGCGTCCTCGGTGAACTGGTCGGCATAGCAGTTCCAGTCGCGGGCCAGTGTCGCCTGCACCACCGTCTCCCGGTAGTTCGCGTACGCATTCTCGAGTTCGTCCCGACTCCACCCCATTGCAGCCCTTCCCCCGTAGTTGCGCGCATGTCGGACTCCACCGATCACGGTCGCGTGGAGGTCGTCACCCATGACATCAGGAACCTCATGCGCTCCGCTACGGTTCTCCCATGCGCGCCCGCCCCTACGCAACCACCAGCCCCACCAGGCTCGCTGCGGCACTACTCGAGGTTGCCGCACGCAGCGGGCTCGAATCGGCGAGCGTACGAGAAGTCGCGAGCCAGGCGGGCGTGTCGATCGGAGCTGTCCAGCACCATTTTCCGACGAAGGACGAGATGCTCGCGTACGCGTTCCGGGCGCTCGCCGACCGGGTGCTCGCGCGGCTGGCCACCGTCGACCCCGACATCGACCCCACCCGCACGCTGTTCGCGGCATTGAGCCAGTTGCTGCCGCTCGACGACCAACGCGGCAGCGAGGCACACGTGATGGCCGCCTTCGCGGTGCGCGCCGCGACGTCTCCGTCGTTGAGTTCGATCCGCAGTTCCGTCCTCTTCACCATCCGCACGGGGCTCGCCACCGTCCTGATCCACATGGGCGTCCCCGACCCTGAGACGCGCGCCGCCCTGCTCGTCGCGGCCGTCAACGGTCTGGCACTTGACGCGACGTCGAGCCCGGATCTGTACCCGCGCGAATACCTCACCCATGCGCTGCACACTCAGATCCACTTGATGCTCGACGCCGCGGCCTGACACACACCCGTCCCCGTTAAAGTGCACGGGTGTCACATTCGGCCGACGACGGCGCGGGTCGGTTCGCGCCCAGCCCGTCGGGCGACCTGCATCTCGGCAACCTCCGCACCGCCGTTCTCGCGTGGTTGTTCGCACGATCCACACAACGTCGATTTCTGGTGCGCGTCGAGGACCTCGATCGGGTACGCCCCGGAGCCGAGCGCTCTCAACTCGCCGATCTCGCGGCGCTCGGACTCGACTGGGACGGCGAGGTCGTGCACCAATCCCGCCGACAGCATCTCTACGACGCGGCGATCGAGCGGCTCAGCCGCGCCGGTCTGACCTACGAGTGCTACTGCACCAGACGCGAGATTCAGCAGGCCGCGTCGGCCCCGCACGCTCCCGCAGGCGCGTACCCGGGCACCTGCCGCGCCCTCACCGATGCCGAACGTACCGCGAAACGCGACAGCGGCCGCCCACCGGCAATTCGGCTGCGTTCGAAGGAGGCGTACTACACGATCCACGATGTGCTGCACGGCGACTTCACCGGAATCGTGGACGACCTGGTGCTGCGCCGTGGCGACGGCACCCCTGCCTACAACCTCGCGGTGGTGGTCGACGACGCCGCCCAAGGCATCGACCAGGTGGTGCGCGGCGACGATCTGCTGGCCTCCGCACCTCGCCAGGGCTATCTGGCGTCCTTGCTGGGGCTTCCGATCCCTTTCTACGCGCACGTTCCTCTCGCGTTGAACGTGGAGGGCAAGCGCCTTGCAAAGCGGGACGGCGCAGTCACACTCGCAGACCGGGTCGAACTCGGGGAGACGCCCGCCGATGTGCTCGCGACGATCGCAGCATCCCTGAACCTGGCCGATCCCGGCGAACCGGTCACGCTGTCCCTGTTGCTCGACCGGTGGAACCCGCAGCGGTTGCCGAGAGATCCATGGGTGTATCGACCGCAGTGAAATACAAGATCGGAAGGGCTGCATCGGGGATGGAACCGCCGTAGCCTCACGGTGACAACCGAAAGCACGTGCACCATCCCATCCTCGAGAGGATCCGATGACGACCGGCGGTTACGACCCGAACAAGGACCCGCAGAACCAAGGCGGCACTCCCGATCCGGAATGGCCTGGGTATCCACCCGGCGGCACCACTCCCCCTCCCGGCAGCTACCCCCCGCCCTCACAGGGCAGCGGCTTCCCACCGCCTCCGGGCGGAAATTACCCTCCCCCACCGGGCAACTATCCCCCGCCTCCCGGTAGCTACCCGCCGCCGCCTCCGGGCGGAAACTTCGGTGGTGGTTTCGGACCGGGGCCCGCCCAGCTGAGTGTCGGCGACGCGATCTCCTACGGGTGGCGCAAGTTCAGCCAGAACCCCGGCGTGTGGATCCTCATGGTGCTGGCTTCCTTCGTCATTCAAGTGGTACTCAGCTTCATTTTCAACGGAGGCAGCTTCTCCTTCTCCGTCGACGAGGGCGCGAGCACGTTCGGTGTCTGGTCGATCATCGGCACCGTGGTCACCACCGTGGTCGGCTACCTGATCCAGGCCGCGTTCGTGCGTGGTGCGCTCAGCGAGATCGATGGCCGCAAGCCCGCTTTCGGGACCTTCCTGCAGGTCGGCGCGGTTGGCGCTGTGATCGTGGCCGGGTTGCTCGTGGGCATCGCGACCACGATCGGTTTCGTGCTGTGCATCCTCCCCGGTCTTGCCGTCGCGTTCCTGACGTGGTGGACGATGCAGTTCGTGGTCGACCGCAACCAAGATGCGATCACTGCAATCAAGTCGAGTTTCAATGCGATCAAGTCGAACGCAGGCACACTACTCCTGCTGGCTCTTGCACTCGTCGGCATCAACATCGTCGGCGCACTGCTGTGCGGTCTGGGGCTGTTCGTCACCATCCCGGTCACGATCATCGCCTCGACCTACGCCTACCGGATCACCACGGGTGGCCCTGTCGCTGCCTGACCACCCTGCGTCACCGCTTCGCTGCGCCACCGTATAACTGTCCGTCACCGGAACGTTGTACGGTGGCGCATCTGCATTTGCTCATAAAAGGGAGATATATGACATCCGGTGGATACCCTCCTCCCCAGCCCAATCCGCAGAATCCGGGCTCCTACCCGGGCGGCAACGCTCCGCAGTACGGCAACCGGCCGGGCTTCGGGCAACAGCCTGTGGACTACACCCAGCAGTTCTCCGGACCGATCGACGGCTACGGGCCTGACGGTGGCGGCCAATACGGTGCCCCCCAGAACGGCGGCGGTCAGTACGGTGCTCCTCAGAACGGCGGCCAGTACGGCGCTCCCCAGGGCAATCAGTTCGGTGCGCAGCAGCAGGGCACACCTCAGTACGGTGCCCCGCAGTACGGTCAGGCGCCGCAGTACGGTCAGGCGCCCGGCGCACAACCGTTCGGTGGAGCACCCGGCTTCCCGTCGCCGACACCCGGCTTCGGCCCGTCGCAGCCGGGTCAGTTGCTGCCGCGTCTCGGCGCTCGCATCATCGACGGGTTGATCGTCGGAATCCCGATGTTCATCCTCACCGCGATCATCGCCTTCGGCAGCGGCAGCGGGTTCATGTCGTTCGTCATGTCGGTACTGACGGGAGTCGTCGCCTTCGGCTACTGGACGTACCTCGAGTCGACGCAGGGCGCGACCTTCGGGAAGAAGCTGCTCGGCCTGTCCGTGGTCGGACCGAACGGTGGAAACCCCACGCTCGAAGAGGCCGCCAAGCGCAATGCCTTCGTCGCGCTCCAGATTCTGTCCGGCATCCCGTTCCTGGGGTGGCTGGCAAGCCTCGCGTCGCTGGCCGCCTACATCGGCATCGCCGTGACGGTCGAGCAGGACGAGAGCAAGCAAGGGTTCCACGACAAGTTCGCGGGTGGTACCCGGGTCGTCAAGTCCTGACCTACACAGGCAAGCGGGCTCCGTCCTTCGGGACGGAGCCCGCTGTCGTTTCCCGCCACTTTCGCGATCGACCAGCCCGGATGTTTGGATGGCCGGGTGACAACTGCAGGCGATCTCCCGAAATCCGCGTCCGAGCAAGTGGCCTTCGCCCGGGTGGGACACAGCTTCTACCCCGGGATCCTGGTGCTGTTCACCACGGTGCTGATCATCTCGAACATCACCGCAACGAAGGGCGTCGCCTTCTTCGGCGACAGCGAATGGGCCGTGGGGCCCCTGCAGATTCTGCCGATCATCACCGACGGCGGATTCTTCCTGTTCCCGCTCGCGTACATCCTCGGCGACGTGCTCAGCGAGGTGTACGGGTTCGCCGCGACCCGGCGCGCCGTGCTCGTCGGATTCGGCGCGGTGGCGCTGTCTGCGTTGTGCTTCTGGGTCACCTGGTCGCTTCCGGCAGCCGACTTCTATCCCCACCAGGAATCGTTCGAAGCAGTACTCGGGGTGGTGCCGCGCATGCTGCTCGCCGGCCTCGCCGGGTATCTGGTCGGGCAGCTGCTCAACTCGTACGTGCTCGTATGGATCAAGAAGCGCACGAAGGAAAAGCACCTCTGGGCACGCTTGATCGGGTCGACGGTAGTCGGTGAGTTCGCCGACACTCTGATCTTCTGCTCGATCGCAGCCGGCGCGATCGGGATCTCGACGTGGTCGGACTTCGCGAACTTCGTCGTGGTCGGCTTCCTGTGGAAGACCGTCGTCGAGATCGTCCTCATGCCTGTCACATATCGCGTGATCGCGTACGTGAAGAAGCACGAGCCGAGTTACGGCGCGCGCTTGGACGCTTGACTTCCTCCCCCGCGTGAACACGGAGGATTCCTACGCAGCCTCACCATCCGGCAAGATCTGTTCAGCGGGTTCCTGCTTCACCGGGTCCGCGCATGCAAGCACACGTCTTACGCTCCCTCCACAGGCGTTTACCCTCTCCACCAGCCCAGCGGCGAGCAACACATTCACAGCAGCGTTGTAGTCCCGATCCAGCACCAACCCACACGACGGGCACACCCACACCCGCACACCCAACGGCTTCTTCCCGTCCCGCACCCCACAGCCCACGCACACCTGCGACGTCGGTTCCCACCGGCCGATCGTGTGCACCACCGCGCCATACCGGGCGGCCTTCTCCTCGATCAACCGCCTGAGCATCGACCAGCCGGCATCGTGCACCGACTTCGCCACCCTCGTGCGCGCCAAACCCGCCACCGACAACCCCTCGAGGGCAACCGCTTGGTTCTCGCGGACCAACCTCAATGCCAGCTTGTGATGGTGATCCAGGCGCGTCTCGCGCACCTTCCGGTGCGCCGCAGCGACCTTCCGACGAGCCTTGTCCCGATTCTTCGACCCACGTTCGGTGCGTGAATACGCCCGCTGGGCGCGGCCCAGACGCCGTTCCTTCGACCGCAGCCAGCGAGGATTGTCGACCTTCTCGCGAGTACCGTCGTCATAGACGATCGCCGCCAGATCGGTCAACCCCACATCCACACCGGCAGCCCGAGCCGGCAGGGTCGACACCACCACCGGCTCCGGCTCATCAACGAC
>NZ_JBHWXB010000017.1:0-69821 GCF_042729855.1 Rhodococcus sp. NPDC060090
CTTCGTCCCTCCTGGCTCGACTCGAACCAGGATCGGTGGAGAGGGGGTCAAATTTGAGATGCCATGCCGGGGTCAGTATTCACGTGCCGTCGACACGCAGTCCTTCGTACTCATCCTCATCTCGTGGTGCGTCGCACGAGCAGGGCTGCGCAGCAGCCGAGGCATGGACGCTCGGATACAGCGTCAGCGAGCGACCAGACCCCGCGGGGCGCGGGGGACGAGCCGCTCCGGTGCGACGTCGTTCGAATCGGGCATGTGCAGCCTCCCGAGGTCGATATGACGAAAGCGCTTTCTATAGTTGTTGTCGCCCAATCCATTTCATGGATAATGGTGATTATCCATCAAGATCAATTCGAGTGGGGCAGGGCGTCTTGGGGTGGGGGTGGGCCTACCTGACTCGCCACACCGGCCCGTGTCGGTCGGCGCACCCTGATCGTCGATGTGTAGTGAGTCGACGACGCGCGACAACCAAATGCGCCGGGCGATCCATTCGGCTGCACGCCGATGTTGATCCCGGCAGCGTCTGCGGGCTTCGATGCGGGGCAGGTCTGCGACAGAACCCAGGAAGGGGGCTACGACGGGAGGTCCCACCGAACGGTCGACACCGCGGCGCGCCACGGCGCAGTCATGCTCACGCGCCATGCAGGGACCCGCCCCGAACAGCGGTCGGGTAGGCCCAGATTTCCTTCACTTGACATAATGTAGATTATCGGCAAATTTGGCATACCGATTCACCTGGGGTTTTGCACGTGTTCGGCGGCCACGCCGCACATCGACTTTCATCACGCGCATCGCACACCATGTCGGTGCACCATGTCGGTGCACCATGTCGGTGCACCATGTCGGTGCACCACATCGTCGACGTCATCGCCTGACGACGTCGACATCCGTCAGGCGCTCATCATGCGATTCGCCGACATCTCACCGGAAAAGATTCTGGCGGGCAAGGTCGGTCGCCGGCGCCGCCGGACATCCGACTTGCCGTCCCGCCGACTGCCTGTGTCCGCCTCGGTTTTGATCAATCTTGCTCGATATCCCGTCCCCTCGCGCGCCGACCCAATCCCGTTAAAACGTCACTGTGACGTTTTAGCAACCGTACTCGTTCCGTTCGTCCTGGCCGTCGCGACCAACCCGCCGCTGATGGTGACCTGACGGTCGGCGGCGCACACCTCCGGTAAGTGCATTCGTGTTCATGTGCACGCCATCACAGCGGTCCCGGCGACCTGTGGACGTGCGCGGGTGGGACGCCACGGGATGGCGCCCCACCCTCAAATTTCCTCAGCGACCTCCGCAGTCGCCGTTTCTGCACTGGGCGCGCTCGGCGCCCGCTCCCCTGGCAACCCGCCGCGCAACCTAGAAACGTCACAGTGACGTAATGAGACTCAGACCCGTGCCTCCAGAACCAAGTTGAACGGCGTTTCCGTCGCGCGACGGAAGCTACCGAATCCGGCCTCGGCCGCGACCGCGGCGAGTCGTGCCTCGCCGGCCTGCGCACCGAGACCGAGCGCGACCGGCTGATCGAGCGACGACGGCGTGCACAGCACCGTCGAGGCCGCGTAGTACATCCGCCCCACCGGATTGAGATTCTCGGCGAGATCGTCGTGCGCATACGGTTCGACGAGCATCACCGCGCCGTCGTCGGCCATCGTGTCGCGTGCGTGTTTCAGTGCACCGACCGGGTCGCCCATGTCGTGCAGGCAATCGAAGTAGCACACCAAGGCGTAGTCGCGACCCGGATAGTCCGCCGCCGACGCAACGACGAAGTCCACGTTCTCGACCTCCTGTTCGGCCGCCAGTTCTCGTGCGCGAGTAATGGATCCGTCGTGGTAGTCGAAGCCGTGCACGGTCGAGTTCGGGAAGGCCTGCGCAATGAGCGTCGTGGATACGCCGTGCCCGCAGCCGATGTCGGCCACCTCTGCGCCTGCCGTGAGCTTGTCGACGACGCCATTCAGTGCAGGGAGCCACGCGTCGACGAGATTGGTGCGGTAGCCCGGACGGAAGAACTGTTCGGTTCCGGTGAACAACTCGGTGTCATGTTCGTGCCATCCGAATCCTTCGCCCCGACGTATTCGTTCGGTGATCTTCTCCCTGTCCTTGAACACGGCACTGACCAGATGGTAGCCGCCGGCGAGATAGACCGGGCTGTCCGGGCGAGCGAACGCCATCGCCTGCTCGGGCGCAAGTGTGAAGGTGCCGGCGCTCGCGTCGTGCATGAGGTACCCGCTTGCAGCCTGCGCCGACAACCATTCCCGCGCATAGCGTTCACGCACGCCGGTGCGTTCTGCCAGAGCATCGGACGTCGTCGGACCGTTGCCGTCGAGCGCTTCCCAGAACCCCAGGTCGAGACCGATCATGACCAGTGCACTGTTCAGTGCGGCGCCCATGTCGGTGACCAGTTGCCCAAGGGTCTGTTCGAGTTTGCCTTGATCGATTTCCTCCATGTCGGGTGTGGTCATCGCACACCTCCTCGATATAGTGATGTGCATCATATTCTAGGCGTTCGGAAGCCCAGTGCGATCGGCCACACGGATGCACTCACACACTCTCGGACGCGACATCGCTACCCTCGAGTTCGTGCACCGCGACGACACCCCCGCCGACGACCTACTCGTGGCCGAGCTGCGCGACCGCCTCGACCGCGCATCCATGAACGACCCTCTCCTCGGCACCGTCGAACTGACGATCGGCGAGTTGACCCGCTTACTCGATATGTACGACGACCTGGACGCACTGCTCTTGAGCAAGGAGTTTCTCATCGGGGTGCAAGCCAAGTCGATTCGTAAGCGTAATGCCACCCACGACGCCATCGACCTGGCCCTCATCGGCCAGTCCGGTCCGCTCGCCGACACCATCGGCAGCATCCTGCGCAAAGGTTGAGGTCACTGCCCGCAACTGAGCTGCGAGGTAGCGCTCGGTGCTCCGTTGGTAATGGTGCGGCTCCGCCGGCATCCCCGCCGGGACTATCGCTTCCCGACGGCTGCGAACCGCGACAGGGTTCCGGCAACGGGTGACCATCGACCCTGACCGATCGGTCTCGGATCAGGTTACGCTGAGGCAACTTTCGTCCGAGGAGGCAATCTTGAGCCATGAAGTGAAGATGATCGTGCTGTCGACCGACGATCTCGACGAGTCGATCAAGTTCTACAGCGACACCCTGGGCATGGGTCTCAAATTCCGCGACGGCACACATTTCGCGGCCCTCGACGGTGGTGGCGTCACCCTGGCGCTCGCGACCTCGGTGGACCACCCGATCCACGGCCAGGTTGTCGTCGGCATCAAGACCGACGACGTGGACGGCGCCGCGAAGGCCATCGAAGAGGCCGGCGGCGGCATCGTGAAGGGTCCATATGACGATGCGCACGAGCGGCGCGCGGTGGTGTACGACAACAAGGGCAACGGCTTGGTGTTCTACAGCCCCCTTCCTCGCTGACCGACCCCCTCGACGCCCGGCCGACCCCCTGTGAGGGTCCGGCCGGGCGTTCGTCGTTACACCCCGCTACAATCGGTAGCAAACTGCAACACGAGGAGGTCGTGATGGCTCCGTCCACCGACAAGGTCACCCGATTCGACGCAGAACTCGTCGACAGCGCCATCGCCGAGGGCGGCCGGCAGAACCGCACCGGACGTCAGCAACTCGAATACTGGGCACGGATCGGACGGGCTATGACCGCCCACGAGAGCGCCTCGCTGCGCCGAGTGCACGACGCGTTGTCCGGGTCGCGCCCGCTCGCCGATCTCACCGATGCCGAGGGGCGCCTGTTCAACGCGGAGACCGACACCCGGCTCGCCGACCATCTGGCAGATATCGACTATGTCGGTGTGCTTGCCGGGCGCGGTGTCACGACGGTCGTGCTCGATGACAAGGGGCGTCTGGTCGAGCGGCATCCGGATGGAACGACGCGGGTGCTCGACGACGCATGAGACGTCTGGATCTGGTGGTCGGCCCGAACGGTGCCGGTAAGTCGACGTTCGTGGAGTTGTCGCTTGCTCCGCTGCTGCCGCTCAGTGTGTTCGTCAATGCGGATGTGATCGCGCGGCAACGGTGGCCGGATCGGGCCGAGGAAATGTCGTACGAGGCGGCGCAGGTCGCGGCGACGGTGCGGGACCGGTTCATCGCCGAGGGGCGCTCGTTCATCGCGGAGACGGTGTTCTCGCACGAGTCGAAGCTCGAACTGATCGATCGGGCGCAGCGCGCCGGGTTCGTGGTGGTGCTGCATGTGATGGTGGTGCCCGAGGCCATGTCGGTCGCGCGTGTGGCGCACCGGGTGTCCGCGGGTGGGCATTCCGTGCCGGACGACAAGATCCGAGCGCGGTATCAACGATTGTGGCCGTTGGTGGTCGAGGCGATCCGCCGCGCGGATCAGGCGACGGTGTACGACACGGCTTCGGGGACTCCGGCGCCGGTGGCGCGGTTCGCGGCGGGTGCGCCGATCGGATCGGTGCGCTGGCCGCGGTGGGCACCGGCGGCGCTCACCGAGCTGAAATGATGCGGGCCGGTGTCGCTGCAAGCGACACCGGCCCGGGAGTTCGGTGGTGCTACTCCCCTGCGCTGCCGACGCTGAACGGCAGCACCAGCCGCGACGGATGCGCGGCGTCGCGATAGATCTTGTGGGTCACCGGACGGCCGACCGGCACGTGGAACGCGTCCGGCGGCAGCAGCGCGTTGTGGTCGTCGAACAACGGTTCGTTGCAGGACAATTCGGCCACGATCTTGTGGCCGGGCAGGATCGTGGCGGCGAACGGGTAGACGCGCAGCACGTATTCTTCGATGACGCCGGGTTCGACCGGCACCTTGCGGGTCAGCGGGTGGACGGGGCTGTCCGGGGTCGAACGTTCGAGATCGAGTTCACGCATCGACGCTTTGAGGTACGCGGTGGTCAGGAGCTGACGCGCGCCGCCGGGACGTTCGTCCCACAGTCGCATGATCCAGTTGGTGTCGTCCTGGTCGATTGCGGCGTACAGGTGGAACGCGCCGGTTCCCATGAGCTCGGTCGGCTCCTCGAACACCGAAGTCGACCAGCGGAGGATTTCGACCTTGTCGGTCACCGTCAGCGGCGCCTGGAAGAATCCGTCGGGGGCGGCGTGTTCGACGCCCATGGCTTCGGGCTCGAAGGACAGCTTGCCCCGCGGCCGGAGGAACAGCTCTCGATGTTCGACCGGCTTCGGCGGGAAGGCGTCGCCTTCGACGTATTCGCGGGTGCCTTCGACGAAGACGGAGACGGCGGGTTCGGTGTCGATGCCGTTGTCGATGCCCTTGAGCCACTTGTCGTACCAGCGGAACATCTTGTCGTGTTCCTCGATGAAGGGGCGCGACTGCATGGGCGGGTAAGGGCCGATGGTGAGCTTCTTGTTCGCCGCGGGGATGCGGTCGAAGCATTCGATGGTGCCGTCCATCGTCCATCCGCGGCCCTGGTCGATCTGCAGCCAGACGGGGATGTCGATGTTCTCGGCGAGGTTGACCGGGTTGCGTTCCTCGTACCAGTCGCCGTCGACGTCGTTCATGACGATGTCGAACCAGGCTTCGTGGTTCGTCGGGTAGTGCAGGGTGTGGACGAGGTTCGGCCAGGACTGAATGTCGGGGTCCTGTAGTCGTTCCGCGACGAGCTTCTCGATGTCCGCGGCCGAGTAGGTTTCGAGCATGCGGGATTTGACGCGGTCGGTGAATGCCCAGCCCGAGTCGCCGCCGCGGCCCTCGCGGGCGGCGCGGGGCATGAGCCACATGATGCCGCCGTGGTAGGTGGTCTCGTAGAAGTCGTAGTGCCCGCCGGAGACGAAGATGGCCTTGAGTGACGGCGGGCGTTCGGCGGCGGCGAGGACCTGCATCGATCCGAAGTAGGAGATGCCGATCATGCCGACGTTGCCGTCGCACCAGGGTTGTGCCGCGACCCATTCGATGAAGTCGTAGGCGTCCTGCCCGAGGGGCACTCCCCCGGCGTTGTAGTTGCCGATGTGTTCGCCTTCGGATCCTCCGGAGCCTCGGAGGTCGCCGATGACGTGGACGTAGTCGTTCGCGACGACACGCGCGATGTCGCCGGCTTCGATGCAGCCGTCCCACATGGGCGACGGGCGGCGCTGCGGTGGCATCGTCAGGGCGAGGGCTTGCAGTTCTTTGCCGTAGGGGCTCAGCGCGACGAGCGCGGGCCGGGGTGTCACCGCGTCGGGTTCGTCGACGCCGCGGTAGGCGTCGGCGACCAGTGCGGTGCCGTCGCGCATGGGGATCCGCAGGTTTTTGGTGACGGCGATCTGCTGTTCGCCGGCCTGGATGGTGTGCCAGGTGGTGTCGGTCATCGCTGTTCCTCTCGGTGGGGCCGGCGGTGTCGGTGTTCGAGGGAGTAGCCGTGCATCGAGGTGAAGAACGGCGACGGTTCGAGGGTCGGATCGTGGGTGTAGCCGAGGGCGTCGGCCACCGGTGTGAACGGCGAGTACGGCGAATCGGTGTCGTGGAGTTCTGCGCACAGGCAGGTGTGGGCGGCCGTGCCCACCCGGTGTTCGATGTCGAGGCTTTCGCGGAGCGCCTCGGCGGCCTGCTCGGCGTCGAGTTCGACGCCGTACGGGGTGCCGTCGGTCCGTCGGTAGGGGTGGCCCAGATACAGGTGCCGGGGCCGGATCTCGTCGCGCAGGTATTCGAGGCTGCGCCGGTACGCGGCCGGGTCCGTGAAGCCTGGGAAGCCGTTCGCGGCTCCGTGGACCTGTACGGCGTCGCCGACGAACACGTCGTCTTGTCCGTCGAGGACGTAGGCGACGGAGCCGGGTGTGTGGCCGGGGATGGCGTGGACGGAGACGGTCACCTCCTGTCCGTCGACGGCGCCGAGACGGATCTGCTCGCCGCCGGTGACCTGCATGGTGGGTTCCATCTCACCGGAGATCACCGCGTGGCCCGCGGCGGCGACCTTGGCGGCGCCTTCGGGGTCGTGGAGGTACCGGCCGCGGCCGGTGAGGTACTCGTCGACGTGGGCCTGCCGTGAGCGCAGCAACGGTGCGTCGGCGGCGCCGATGACGACCTGCGCCTGGCGGCCGGTCATCTCCCAGAGAGCGTACGCACCGCCCATGTGGTCGATGTGGCCGTGCGTCAGCAGGATCCACTTCACGTCTTCGATGCGGCGGCCGAGGGCCTCGAGCGCCGGTGTGATCCCGTCTGCCGGGGAGGAGGCGATGCCGGTGTCGACGATCGCCATTTCGGGGGCGTCGATGAGGAAGGTGTAGAGGTGGAATCGGCCCCAGGGCGACTGCATCGGGTGGATCGGTACCACGGGGCGGCTCACTTCCGGTCGCCCCTGAGGAACGCGGCGGTCTCCGCGAAGACCTGGTGGTAGTCGGGGATCCACGAGAAGTGCTGGACGAAGCCGTGGTTGGCGCCGGCGTAGCGGGACACGGTGGCCTCGGCGCCGGCGTCGGTGAGTCGCGCGCCGTAGCGTTCGCCTTCGTCGCGCATGGGGTCGTACTGCGCGGTGACGATCAGTGCCGGAGGCAGCCCGGTGAGGTCGGTGCGTTTGAGGGGTGAGACGCGCGGGTCGGCGGGGTCGGCGCCGCTGTCGGTGTAGAAGGAGTTGAAGCCCTTCAATCCGGCGGTTTCGACGCCGTAGCCTTCGGCGTTCTCACGCAGCGACGGATAGCGGTCGACGTCGAAGTCCAGATCCAGCGACGGGTAGTACAGCACCTGGTGGGTGATGCGCTCGAAGCCGTCGTCGTGGGCGAGTGCGGCGACAGCGGCGACGAAGGTGCCGCCGGAGCTGTCGCCGGCGATCGCGAGCGTTTTCTCGTCCCAGGCGAGTTCGTCGCCGTGGTCGGCGACCCACCGGACCACCGCGTAGCAGTCGTCGAGTCCGGCAGGGAAGGCGTTCTCCGGGGCGAGCCGGTAGTCGACCGCGATGACCTTCAGTCCGGTCTCGTGGGCCAGGGATCGCGCCACGTGGTCGTGGGTCTCGAGGCTGCCGAGGAAGAAGGCGCCGCCGTGGAAGTAGACGAGCACACCGTAGGTGTCGGCGTCGACGGGGGTGTAGATCCGGATCGGGACATCCCCGGTGGGGGTGTGTGCGATGGTGTCGTCGACGGTGTGCAGGGGAAGTCGCTCCTCGAGGGGCGGGACCTGCGCGTCGTCACCGGCGCGCATGGCGGCCGGGTCGAGGGGGCCTTCCGGGTGGGGCAGGTTCGCGAGGATCTCGGCGATGGTCGGATGCAGTGCCATGGTTCAGGCCTCGACCGTCGAGGCGATCTCGCCGAGTTTCTGACCGGGGAAGACGCTGTTGACTTCGTCTTCGGACCAGCCGAGCCGGGAGATGCGTTGCAGTTCGTCGGTGATGGGTTTGCGTTTGGTCTGGTAGGCGGCGAGCGCGGCGGGGACCGAGTCGGCGGTCGCGAGGGCATCGGCGAGTGCACCGGAGTCCAGGATGGCCGAATTGGCGCCCTGCCCCTGGTGGTGGCACATGGCGTGGGCGGCGTCGCCGACGAGGACGACGGCGTCGGAATGCCAGCGCTCGATGGGGTCGATGTCGTAGACGGCTCGGATGTTGACCTGGTCCCAGTCGAGGTCGCGGGCGATCGCGACGAGCCGTTCGTCGAAGCCGTCGAGGGTGGCGAGCAGGTTGTCGCGGGTCATCTGCGGGGCAGGGGTGGGGTCGGCGTTGAGTGCGGTGACGTCGTAGGAGACCTGGCCGCGGTGTTGCAGCGGCAGCACGTACACCTTGGTGCCGTGGCCGAGGTACATGCGTAGTTTGCTGTCGAGTGGCACGCCGTGGGTCTTGTCGTTGTCGACGATGACGCGGTAGGCGTGTTCGCCGGCGAAGACGGGTTCTGCGGTGCTGAACAGTTCGGTGCGCACGCGGGAGCGGATGCCGTCGGCGCCGATGACGAGGTCGGCGGTGACGGTGTTGCCGTTGGTGAAGGTGAGGGTGGCGTCGGTGCCGTTGTCGACGATCGTGCCGAGGCGGTGGCCGAGCTGGATCACCCCGGGGGGCAGGACACCGGTGAGGACGTCGATGAAGTCGGCGCGGTGGACGAACCGGGTGGTGGTGCCGTGTTCCTCGGTTTCGGGCCACGTCTCTTCGGCGATGAGATTGCCGGTGGCGGTGAGGATCTCGAAGGATTCGCTGGGTGAGGTGACCTGTTCGACGTCGTCGAGGATGCCGAGCTTCCGGAACTGGGCGAGCGAGGATGGGCGCAGTCCGATGCCGGCGCCGACCTCACCGACGGTGGCGGCCTGTTCGTAGACGGTGACGTGTGCGCCGAGGTTGATCAGGGCCCTGGCCGTGGCGGCGCCGGCGTAGCCGGCACCGACGATGGCGATGTTGAGATTCTGGACGTCCATGGAGGTGCTCTTTCTCAGTTCGTGGTCGCGAGGGTCGTGACGGCGAGGAAGTCGGCGGGGAGTTCGACGAAGATCCGGTGGATGGTGGCGTCGTCGATGCCGGCTTCGTGCAGGGCGGGGATGAGCGTCTCGAAGAGGTAGTTGACGGTGTGGCCCTTGACTCCGGGCCAGCCCAGTGGGCTGCAGTTGGCGTCGGCGGAGGCGAGGACCCGGTCGACCAGGCCGTCGCGTAGGTAGCCGAGGAAGTGGTCGAGGCGCTCTTGGCGTGGTCGGCCCCAGAACGGTGGGTCGGGCAGTTCGAGGTCGTAGCCGAAGGTGTCGAAGCCGATGCGTCCGCCCTGCTCGGCGATCCAGCGGTCACGGACCTTGCCTTGGCTGACGCCGTCGTCGGCGTGGCCGAACAGGACCCGGTCGAGCGGGAGTCCTTCTTCCCGGAAGATGTCGATGGCCGGTTCGACGTCGACGGCGAGATGGGTGAAGATCGGTACCCCGGTGGCCAGCGCGGCGCGGGCGGCGGCCCGGTAGATGCGCAGGTCGAGGTCTTTCATCTTGAAGCCGCGGCTCACACCGACTTTGATGATGCCGGCCTTGCCGCCGGTGCTGCCGATGCCGACGGTGATTTCGTGGATGAACTGGTCGGTGAGGTAGTCGACGTCGGCGCGTTCGAAGAAGGGCAGGGCTGTGTCGCCGCCGACGAAGCCGGTGGAGGCGACGATGTGCACGCCGGTCTTCTCGGAGAGCGATTGGTAGTAGTTCACGTCGCGGCCGTTGCAGATGCCGGTGGCGTCGACGAAGGTGGCGCCGCCGTAGGGCAGGGTGTTCTCGTGGAAGGTCCGTAGTTTCGGCACGGTCTCGTCGTAGCGTTGCTCGGGTGTTTTCCACCATTGGGTGTCGAGTTCGGAGCCGGGCATGCCGTAGCCGATGTGCTCGTGGACGGCGACGAAGCCGAGTTCCGCGGTGGGGATGGCGCCCAGGACGGTGTTGACGTGGGACATGGGATTCACCTCGTGTTCGAGAGAGTCGGGCCGGGGACGTTCAGCGGACCGTGAGCAGGGCGGCGGGGTTGGCGACGAGGATCGCGGTGGCGGTGGCGTCGTCGATCCCCGCGGCACGCAGGGCCGGTACGAAGCTGTCGAGGATGTGGGTGAAGGCGACGTCGGTGGCCGGGTGCCCGAAGGCAGCTCCGGTGGCGCTGCTGGAGAGCAGGATCCGGTCGGTGTGGCCGGCGGCCACGAGGTCGGCGACGAGTGCGACGCGGGCGGTGTCGGTCAGGTAGCCGGTGGCGCCGAGGTTGTCCTCGTGGTGGCCTTCGGTGCCGACGTGATCGAGGGTGACGTAGGCGCCGCGGGCGGCGAGTTTCTGGGCGAGGCCGTCGGAGCCGAGTCGATCGACGCCGCAGACTACGACCCGGTCGGCTTCGAGGCCTTCAGCGAGGACGATCTCGAGTTCGCCGAGTGGGTCGGCGCCGGGCAGGAACGAGAGCGCGACGCCGGTCTGCAGTGCAGCGCGGGCGGCGCCGCGGAGAAGTTCGGTGTCGGTGGCGGTCGCGCCGGCGCGGGTCACGGCGGTGGCGATCAAGCCGGCGGCGCCGCGGCGCTCGATGCGCGGTACGACCATGCCTTCGCTGATTTCGGCGGCGAAGAGCGCGGCCCATTTCTGCGCCGGCCACGGGGTCGGCGGATTGGTCTGCGGGGTGAGGAAGTATCCGCCGAGCATCGACTCGGGGCCCTGGCCGGTGGACGCGATGATGTGGACGCCGGTCGCGCGGGAGAGCGCTTCGAGCAGGGGGAGGTCGCGGCCGTGGAATTGGCCGGTGGCGTCGACGAGGGTGCCGCCGCCCGCGGCTTTGAAGTCGGTCAGCTTCGTTTCGAGGGTGTCGAAGATGTCGACGCGGTCGAGGGTGAGGTCGTGGGCGTACTGGGCGCCGGGCAGGACCGACAGGAGCGACTCGTGGATCGATGTCACGCCGAGCTGGTCGGCGGGTACGGAGCCCAGGACCGTGTGGGCGGTGGCTGTGGTGGGGGTGTCGACGGAGGTGCTGGGGCCACTCATCGGCGTGTCCTTTCGATCGACGGCATATCGGCTCGGCGTGGTAGCTGTCACAGTAGCCATTCGGATTACATCACGTCAAGTGAGTTTGCATCAGGAGAAGTTACTGGCCTCAATGGACTCTTTCGGCGGGTGCGCGTACCGCGAGGCCGCTAGGATCAGGACCCATGTCGCTCCGTGCCGCCCAGAAGCAGATGACCTACGAGCTCTTCCTGACCACGGCGCTCGACCTGTTCGGCACCAAGGGATACGCGGCAACCACGATCGATGACATCGCCACCACCGCCGGCTCCACACGCACCACTTTCTACCTGCACTTCTCCTCCAAAGCCGAGGTGATGAGTGCACTGCTGACGAAGGCCGACGCGATCCTGACCTCTCCCGACGACCCCCCGTTGACCGAGGTCGTCGCGTCCGGTTCACGCGCGGAGATCCGCACCTATCTGGATCGCAAATTCACCCAGTGGGACGAGATCAAGCCCTATCTCACCGCGTCGTATCAGGCTGCCCATGAACCGGACGTCGTCGCGCGGACCGAACAGTGGTTCGAGAGCGCGGTCGCCGAGATGACCGAAGGCCTGAACCGCGCGAACCGCTTCACAACGGATCGTCGCCGGATCCGCTGCGTGCTGGCGTTCGGCCAGCTCGAGCATCTGTCCCGCCGCTACTTCGAGGTCGGCTGGAACACACCCCGCGAGATCTGCCTCGACGAACTGACCGACTCGTGGTGCTATCTACTCGCCGCTGACGTCCGACGGTGAGCTGCCCGGCCCGAATGCGGTCGCGTCGAGGAGGATCGCACGCAACCAGTCGATGAACTCGACATCTGAGAGGTGCGGATTCCACACCATGTCCACACCCAACGGCGACACCGGCAGGGGGAACTCCTCGACCCGCAGGTTCGCCCGGTCGCCCATCGCGGCAGCGACACGGAAGGTGTGCACCGCGACACCCCCGGCGGTCGCCACCAGATGCGGCACCAGCAGAAAATCGGAGATCAACCGTCCGATGCGGTACTGCACACCGTGGGCGTCCAACGCCGCGTACGGGGGCACCCGGTGCCGCGAGTCGTACGCGACATGCGGCACCGCGGTCAGCAGATCCAGCGCGGAGGCCTCGGGATCGGTGTCGGGATGGGCGATCACCACCCACCGGTTCTCGTGGAGCCGCTCACGCGGATACGGCGAGGTGAAGGCCTCGGACAACAGGACGACGTCCACGCCGTCGTCGGTGAAGTCGCCGGCCTGCGGCTCGACGAAGTTGCGGATCCGCAACGTCGCATTCGGGGCGCGCTCGGCGATCAGCCGCGCCAAGGCGGGGCCGAGCACGAACGCGGTGCTGCTGGTCATCGCCACCGTGATGGTCCGGCCGTCGCGCGCGGGATCGAACCCGGGGAAATTCACCACCCGCGCGGTGTGCCGCAGCACCTCCCGCAACGGGGCGATCAATTCCAGGGCGCGCGGGGTGAGCACCAGCCCGCTCCCCCGCCGGGTCACCAGCTCATCACCGAGCAGGCGCCGCATCCGGCTCAACGCGTGACTCATGGCGGGTTGGGTCATGCCCACCCGGGCCGCCGCGCGGGTGACCGACCCCTCCTCGAGCAACGCCAGCAGCGGCACCAGCAGGTTGAGGTTGATCGAGGCGAGTCGCGCCAGGTCGGGGTCGGCCCTATGGCCCGGGGGCGGGTTCACCTGATGTTCGGCGCGGATCCCCCCGTTCACGAGGGAAAGGAAGCGCCGTCCTCCTTCCACAAGGTGGGCTGCGTGGAGCAACCGAATCGGGTCGAGAAACCTTGTCGGTGGGTCCGGTTACGGTACCGGGCATGGGGACCGAGGTGGTGCGCTACAACTACCGGCTGCGGCCGGGCACCCTCGCCGAACGCGCCTTGATGCAGGAATGGCACCGCTGCCGATTCCTGTGGAACGAAGCCGTCCACCAACAGAAGACCGGCGGCAAACCGAATTTCGTGAAACTCGGAAGACTGTTGACCGAGGCTCGGAAACGGTCGTCGTGGCTGCAAGGCGGCTCCCAAGTCGCGCAGCAGCAGATGCTCCGCACCTACGCGCAGGCCCTCGATGCCTCGTTCACCGTCAAAGGCCGTGGTCGTCCCCGCTTCAAGGCGCGGAAAAAGGCGTTGCCGTCGCTCGAGTACACCCGCCGAGGTTTCCGGATCCGCGACGAGCAGCTGGTGTTGCCCAAAGGTGTGTCGATTCCGGTGCTCGACGACGACGGTCGTGTGGGGATCGACTGGGGTGTGACCCGGACCGTGACGGCTACCGATGAGCAGTTCGATCTGCCGCATGCCGAATATCGGAAACGCTGCGCGGCGGAGTTGGCGAAATCCCAGAAACGGATGGCCCGACGCCGTCGTGGGAAGGGGCAGGCGCCGTCGAAGGGCTACCAGCGGGCCCGCAGACACGCCGCGAAGGTGCACACGAAAGCGGCCCGGCAGAACCGGCACGACGGCCGGGCCTGGGCCAAGCGGGTTGTCGATGAGCATCAGTAGTTGGCGGTGGAGGACTTCAAGCCCAAGTTCCTGGCGAAAACGACGATGGCGCGCAAGGCTGCGGATGCGGCGATCGCGACCATGAAGCGGGAACTTGTCGAACGTGGCAGGCGGGCCGGCCGGAAGGTGGTGTTGGTGCGGCCCGCGTATACGACGATGACGTGTTCGGGGTGTTTCGCGAGAGCCAAGCAACCCCTCGGACTCGGGGAACGAGTTTTCCGGTGCGATACCTGTGGGCTTTCGGGGTGTCGGGATCGGAACGCTGCCAGAGTGATTCTGGCTGTGGCGGAGCGTGGCCACACCGGTGTCGACGACGTAGGCCACTGGGGTCCGCCTCCTTCGGGGGGTGGTTCGGGTGCGGTCTGAGTCGGGAATTTCCTGCCTTCAGGCGGGAGAGGCGTTAACCACACGGACTCTACGCGGCAGTGGTCGCGGTGACGGCCTGCTGTCCGGTCGCGGCGGCACGCCGCAGTTTCGGGATGGGAATGCGGTGGTTGACGGCGACCGCGACCCCGGGTCCGTCGGGATCGTCGAGGTGGCGCCAGTGCATCAACGCCGGCCCGTGTGCTTCGCTCCCGACCAGGAAGTCGGGGGTGCCGGCGACGGGCAGGTGCCCAACCGCCTTGAGTGTGAGCCCGAACTGCTCGGTCCAGAAGTACGGATCGGCGTCGAACGCGGGTGCGGCATCGCCGCGCAGCAACGCGACCGCGGCGATCTTGGCCTGCTCGATGGCGCTGCTCCACAACGGGATCCGGCGGACACTCCCACGGACCGGGAGTGCAGCGACGTCCCCGGCCGCGACGATGCCCGGCGCGATCCGGCCCCGCGAATCCACGACCAGGCGGCCACCGGTGAGCAGACCGGAGTCGGTGAGCCATTCGATGTTGGGCACATCGCCGATCGCGGCGACGACCAGGTCGGCATCGAGACGGGTCCCGTCGTCGAGGGTGACGCCGGTGGCGTCGATCCCGGTGGCGGTGCCGTAGACGATCTCGGTGCCCGCGGCGAGGGCCGCAGCGGTGAACACCTCCGACAGGTACGGCCCGAACTGGGGGCGCATCGGTGTGGTGTCGGCGACGACGGTGACCGGGCAGCCGGCCTGCACCGCTGCCGAGGCGACCTCCATGCCCAGTGGGCCGGCGCCGACGACCGCCACCGACGGACTCGACGCGAGCCGCTCTCGGAGCAGCAGCGCATCATCGACGGTGCGCAAGGTCAGCGCCCCGGCACCGAGTTGCCGTGGCCGTGCCCCGGAGGCGATGACGAGCCCGTCGTAACCCAGTTCGGTGCCGTCGTCGAGCCGGACCCGCCGGGTGGCGACCTCGAGGCCGACGGCGCGTACCCCGAGTAGTTCGGTGGCGCGGTGGGTGGGCGGCGCGAGCTCGTGCGAGCCGCCGTCGACGAGGAGCGCCTTCGACAGCGCGGGCCGAGAGTACGCGGAATGTGGTTCGTCGCCGACGATGGTCAGGTCTCCGTCGAATCCGGCGGTGCGCAGACTGTCGCAGGCGGTCTGTCCGGCGATGCCGTTGCCGACGACCACGATGCGGTTCATCTCGCGCGGCTCGCTGCTCATGACGAGAGCGTCAGGGCCGCGACCGGGCACACGCGTACGGCGGCCCCGGCTGCTGTCGCGCGGGGGTCGTCGGTGGGAAGCTCGTCGACGTCGAGGACGAGGTCGCCGTCGTCATCGAGGTGCATCAGCTCGGGTGCGGCTTCTTCGCACAGTCCGTGGCCTTCGCAGCGGGGGCGGTCGAGGGTGATCTTCATGACGGCAAGGCCTCCAGGATCTCGAGTTCGTCGATGGAACGGGTGGTGTTGCTGGGCACGCGGATCGGGTCAGCGGCCACCAGACGTCGCGTATGGGTGGCCAGGGCGGTGATGACGGCGTGGGCCTCGAGGCGGGCGAGACCCTGCCCGGCGCACCCGTGCGGGCCGTATCCGAAGGACAGATGATCGACCGGGTTGCGGGCGATGCGGAAGGTGTCCGGGTCGTCGTAGTGCCGCGGGTCGCGGTTGCCTGCGCCGAACAGAATCGCCGCCTGCGCACCGGCGGGGATCACGGTGCCGTCGATGTTCACCTCGCGGGTGACGCCGCGGCCCCACGCGTGCAGCGGCGCCCAATAGCGCAGCACCTCGTTGAATGCGGCCGGCACCAGGGTGGGATCGGCGCGGACGAGATCGAACTGGTCGGGGAACGCCGCAAACAAGGCGACGATGTTGCCGATCGAGGCGATGGTGGTGTCCACCCCGGCGCCGAGGTACTGGTGGATGATGTGGCCTGCGGTGTCCGCGGGGATGGCGCCGCGGGCTTCGGCGTCGAAGATGCCGCGCCCGACCGACCCGGGGGTCAGATCCTCGGCCTGCACCTTCGAGCACCATTCGTACAGTTCGCCCGCGATGGGAAAGTTCTCGGCGGTGCGCTGGTTGAGGGGGCCGATGACCTCCATGGCGGCCTGTCCCCAGCGGAGCATGTTCTCGCGGACGTCGCCGGTGAATCCGATCAGGTCGGCGACGATCTCGAGCGGGAAGGCGCGGGCGAGGCTGTCGATGGCTTCGAACGAACCCGCGGCGACGAGTTCGGCGACCAGGGCGTCGGCCTTCGCCTCGATGGTGCCCTTCAGGCCGCGCAAGGCGCGGGGGGACAGATTCTCGGTGAGGGTGGCGCGCAGCTCGGTGTGCACGGGCGGGTCCGAGGCGAGGGAGGTGCCCTGCAGTGCGTCGTTGACCATCGGGTTGAAGCCGATGGTGCGGGAGGAGAAGGTGTCGGTGTCGGCGAGGGCGCCGCGAATGACGTCGTAGCGGGTCAGGGCGTAGATGTTGTTGGTGGGCAGATACACGACCGGACCGAGGTCGCGCAGTGCTGCGAATGTCGGGTAGGGGTCGGTGAGGACGTCGTCGACGAAGAGGTCGATGTCCGACGTCGCGGGAGGGCTGCTGGGCATGCCCCCATTGAAGTGACTCCCATTACATAAAGCCAACGCATAATTTGCATAGAGCAACATGCGTTGGCTTCATGTCATGAAAGGGTGCGGGTCAGACCCATTGCACGAGCTGCCACACGATGCCGTTGGGGTCGGCGAACTGACAGAAGCGCTCCCCCCACGGTTCGGTTTCCGGTTCGGTGATCACCCTCGCGCCCGCTGCGGCGATGCGGGCGTATTCGGCATCGAGGTCGTCGACGACGAAGGCGATCAGGAGGCCCTGCCCGGCGGGTCCGGCGATGGCGGCGGGCGTGAAGGTGGGGAGCCCGGTGCGCAGGAAGACGATGTTCAGTCCCGCGCTGGGGTGCGCGAGGGAGACGAAGCCGTCGTCGGACATGGCCTCGGTGAATCCGAAGTGGGTCTTCGCGAAGTCCGCGGAGGCGGCGACGTCGGGAACGTTGAGCGACAGGGCGGTGCCGGTGATCTTGATGGTGAACCTCCAGGGGCGGTAAACCTTATGCGACGTATAACGTATTCAGTGTATAGAGTTTTCGCGACCGCCGCCTCACATGTGGCCAGAGGCTTCCAGAGATATCGATGTCCCGCTTCGCGGTGTCCGGACGTGGGATGACGTCGATCCCGCTCCAGGCCTCGAGCACAGTGACGAGTTCGCTCTCGGCGGCGTAGCAGGTCCCTTCGGATCCTGCGAGGTCGAATCGTCCGGCACCATTACTGCTGAACCACCACGCCCCCAGTCCGGCCGCATGATTACGGTAGAGCGTCGTGTGGGCGGCCAGGGTGACCTCAGGGAACCGTCCCCGGAGTTCATCCGGGGACGGCGGTGGTTTCAGATGTTGCCGAGCGCGGGGAGCACTCACGAAGCGAGCCGTCCCGAAGCCTGACCGGCCAGCTTCTCGACATCGGCAGTGTCGCCGTCGAGGAGGGCTTGCCGAGGTGTCCGGCCGTCGAGCTCCGGCTGTGCGCTCGACATCCATGAGGCAGTGGTCCAGGATTCGACGCCAGAATGGGCCCACGCGGCAAGAACGTTCTTGATCCCCAGGATCGGACGGTACGGGGCTGTGTCGGTGAATCCTCCCGACCAGTACCCGACACTGCCGTCGTTGGCCGTCAAGCGCAGTACTCGGTTGTCTTTGACCGCCTGGCTGAGAGCCTGCTTGGACCAGCCGGTCAGGTCGAGGGTCTGTTTATGGGTCAGGATCGGGCCGAGGTGTTTTTCCCACGTCCGGCGCGCTTTGAGGTTCGACAGCACATTTTTGACAGCCTCGGCTACATACTGTGCGTCGTCTATGCTGAGCTGCTCCGCCGCCATCCCGCTGGCGTCCAGCTGATCGTCGACGACCTTCTTCAGTGGCGTGCTCATGCCTTGATCGTCCTCGGTCAAGTAGGTCAAGTAGGTCAAGTCAAGTGGTCAACCTGACGTGGGGATCCCATGGGCGTTCGGGATGACCGAGGCTCGCTCGCGATCACCGGTCAGCGCCCACACGACCTGGACGTCGTGGCGGCGTAGGTAGGGACCGTTCGGTCCGCGACCTTTCGCGGAAGACACTCAGAAGACACTCAACGGTCCAACGAGTGGAACGAACGATCACATCGTCGTACCGGTCGCGGTCGATGCTCGCACCGCGGGCTGGGGCCGACGGGACGCAGCCCGCGGCGCTCGTGCGCCATGACGCTCACGTGACGCAGAACAAGCGGTTGCCTCCGCAGATCCGGGCGAGCATCGAAGCGCAGCTCCGTCAGACCGCCCGCGAGACGAACCCTCCTACGAAGGGTGCCGGTAGCAATGGGGAAGCACGGTCGAATATGCAGGTCCAGCAGCCAGGTGTGGAATGCTGTCGACGATGATTGCAGAAGCTCCGACCTGGTAATCCGCCGATTTTGTCGCCATTACTACCGGTACCCCCGACCGCAGGAGAGACCCATGGCGCGCGACCTGATCGACCTACTGTGGCGCGAGCATCCCGACGCACCCCGCGGAGGCACCCGCGGACCGAAGTCGAAAGTCACTACCGCACAAGCAGTTTCGATCGCCATCACCCTCGCCGACGCCGAAGGACTCGACGCCGTGACCGTGCGCCGACTCGCCGCGGACCTCGGCATCTCCGGGATGGCCCTCTACACCCACGTCGGCTCCCGCGACGACCTGCTGGTGCTCATGATCGACGCCGCGCGCGCCGGCCGACCCCGCGCTCCCTATCCGAGCGAAGACTGGCGTGCCCGGGTCCGGCAGGTCGCCGAAGCGGACCTCGCGCTGTACACCGCGCACTGGTGGCTGCTCGATGTCACCGACCAGCGTGCCTCCCTGGGGCCGGGCACCATCGCCGCCTATGACCACGACCTGCACGCTTTCGATCACACCGGGCTCACGGACCTCGACCGCGACGCCGCGCTGACCTTCGTCGCGGACTTCACCCGTGCGGCGGCGCAAGCACGCCGCCCCGACCCCCGGGCCGCCGACATGGCCGAGGTGTGGTCCGCCTGGCACCGGCGCCTCGCCGGATACGTCGGCGACGACTTCCCGCTCGCTCGACGAGTGGGCGCCGCTGCCGGAGCGGCGCTGAACACCTCCTACAGCCCGCAGGCCGCGTGGACGTTCGGACTGGACCGAGTCCTCGATGCGGTGGGCTCCCTCATCGGCCGGGGATAATCGGCCGGAGAGAGCGGCGAGGCCCTGCCCCGGCGCCGCACCCGCTCAGCGCGCCACTTCCGTACCGATCCCCCACCGACCGTGCCCGCGCCGCACACTGACATCGCTGTCCTCGAGACGCGCGATGAGCACCGCGGCGATGTCCTGCGCCGCGGGCGGAGCCACCATCTCGTGGTGTTCACAGTCGATCCGGAACTGGTGGATCTCGCCGTCGACGATGTCGTGCCACGCGGCGACGGCGGGCACCGACCCCGCGGAGCGGGTGGCGGTGAAGAACAGCACATCGCCGTGGAAGGTCACCGGCGAATGCCGCCGCGCCGCACGGGCCGCGGCCGCCGACCCGGTGTGCAACCGTTCGAGGTGCTGCGCCGTCAGCCCCGACAGTTCCCCGAAAGTGCGCTCGAGGAGCACGAGCGCCTCCGCGTAGCTGGGATCGGCACCGCCGTTGGTGGAGACACCGAGGTCGCGAAGCATGTCCTTGACCGCCGGGGCCGCGCCACCGGACACATTGAGGTGCGCATCGAGCAACGCGAGGGTGTCGACGACCTCCCCGGCGCGTTGCAGTTCGACGGCGACGGCGTGCGCCACGATCCCACCGAGCGACCAGCCCAGCAGATGGTAGGGCCCGTGGGGTTGCACCCGGCGGATCTCCTCGGCGTAGCGCACCGCCAGCGACCGGATGCTGTCGACGGTGCCGGAATTACTCAAAGTGGGCAGCTGCAGCCCGTACACGGCGCGTTCCCCGTCGAGGTGCTGGGTGAGCCCGGCATATCCCCAGGCCAGCCCCGCCGCGGGATGCACACAGAACAACGCCGGTGCGGTGCCCTCCCGAAGCGGCACCAACACCCGCAGGGCGTCGTCGACGGTGCCGCTGTCCGCGTCCCCACTCAGGTGTTGCGCCAGGTCGGCGACCGTGGGATGAGTGAACAGCGCCGGCAAACCGATCCGGCGGTTGAGGCGCTGCGACAGATCCGGGACGAGCCGGGTGGCGAGCAGCGACGTACCGCCGAGTTCGAAGAAGTTGCCGTCCGCGGGCACCGCGGTCAGACCCAGGTGGGTGGCGAACACGTCCGCGACGAGACGTTCGAGGTCGGTGTCGGGAGCGCGGCCCTCGGCGGTGCGGGCGGTGAAGTCCGGTGCGGGCAGCGCGCGGCGATCCAGTTTCCCGGCCGGGGTCAGCGGGATGGCGTCGAGGACGACGATCACCGTCGGCACCATGTGCCCGGGCAGATGTGCGGCGACGTGCCTGCGCAGCGCGACCGGGTCGGGTGCGGTGTCCTCGGCGGCGCGCACATACGAGACGAGCACCGTTTCCCCCGAGGGGGCGGTGTGTCCGAGGGTGTGCGCGAACACCACCTGATCGTGGCCGGTGAGCGCGGTGTCGATCTCGCCGAGTTCGACCCGGAACCCGCGGATCTTCACCTGGAAATCGGCGCGGCCCACATACTCGAGTTCGACCCGGCCCGCCGGATCCCCGACCCACCGCACCACATCACCGGTGCGGTACATGCGCTCGCCCCGGCCGCAGGGGTCGGCAACGAACCGGCCCGCCGTCAGATCCGGGCGGGCATGGTAGCCCCGCGCCAGGCCGGGCCCGGCCACATACAGTTCGCCGGGCACCCCGATCGCGACGGGGCGCAGCCGCGCATCGAGCACCAGCGACCGGAAGCCACGCGACGGGCGGCCGATGGTCACCGGCTGCCCCGCGCGCAGCGGGTCGGTCAGCGAGGTCATGATGGTCGCTTCGGTGGGGCCGTAGGCATCGATCATCCGGTGTCCGTCGGCCCAGCGGTCGACCAGCTCCGGGGGGCACGCCTCCCCCGCGACGAGCAGCACCTGCAGGTCGGGGACCTGCGCCGGATCCAGTGAGGCGAGGGCGGTGGGGGTGATGAACGCATGGTCGACGCGGTGGGCCCGCAACGCCGCGGCGAGGTCGTCGCCGCCGTACACGCCGGGCGGCACGATCACCAGGCTCGCCCCCGCGGACAGCGCCATCATCATCTCGAAGATCGATGCGTCGAAACTCGGGGACGCCAGGTGCGAGACGCGGCTGCCCGGTTCGACGAGCAGATGGTCGTGTTCCTCGGCGGCGAGGTCGGCGAGGCCCCGGTGGGTGACCGTCACGCCCTTGGGGCGGCCGGTGGAGCCGGAGGTGTAGATCAGGTAGGCGCCGTGGTCGGGGCGTAGCGGCACCGGGCGGTCCCGATCGGTGATCGCGGTGGTGTCGCGGGCTGTGAGGTCGGCGCGGACCTCACCGGAATCGAGCACGATCCAGTCCACGGTGTCCGGGACGGCGCCGCGGTGTGCGGTGTCGGTGATCCCGACGGTCGCGGCACTGTCGGTGAGCATGAACTCGATCCGTTCGGGCGGATAGGTGGGGTCGACGGGCACGAACGTCGCACCGCTGCGGGTGGTGGCCCACACCGCGGTCACCGAGTCGATCGACCGGGGCAGGGCGAGTGCGACCACGGTGTCGGGGCCGGCGCCGCGGTCGAGGAGCAGCCGCGCCAGCGCAGTGGCGGCGTGGTCGAGTTCGCGGTAGGCAATGGTGCGGTCCCCGTCGACGACCGCGACCGCCGCGGGATCGATCGCGACGGCCTCGTCGAGCAGATCGGGCCACAACCGGGCGCCGACGCTGTCCGGGCCCCTCGCGGGCACCAGGGTGTCGCGTTCGAGGTCGGTGAGCAGGTCGATCTCGCCGACCGGGACGTCGGGGTCGGTGGTGACGGCGTCGAGCAGCCGGGTCAGGCGCGCCGCGAACCCGGCGACGGTGGCGGCGTCGAACAGGTCGGTGGCGTACACGAACGCCGCCTCGAGACCGCCCCCCTCGGTGCCGGTGTCGAGGACACCAGCGGCGTCGGCAGCGCCGCGGGTGCCTCCAGCGTCGGCGACGAGCAGCTCGAGGTCGAAGTTGCATACCGTCGGGTCGAGGGGGACGCCCTGCACCGTCAGGTGCGGCAACTCGAGCGCGGCGCGTTCGGTGTTCTGGAATTCGAGGGACACCTGGAACAGCGGGGAATGCGCCGTGGAGCGGATCGGGTCGGCGGTCTCGACGACGGTCTCGAACGGGATGTCGGTGTGCGCGAAGGCGTCGAGATCGCGGTCGGTGACGTCGGTGAGCAGTGCCGCGAACGTCGCCGCCGCCGGCACCGGGGTGCGCAACACCACGGTGTTGACGAACATGCCGACCACCTCGTCGAGGTCGCGGTGGCCGCGGCCGGCGACGGGGCTGCCGACGGCGATGTCGGAGGTGCCCGACAGTCGTGCGAGGAGCACGGCGAGGGCGGCGTGCATCGCCATGAACACAGTGGTGCCGTGCGCCGCGGCCAGCCGGGTGAGCCGCTGATGCAGCGCTGCGTCGATCGGGAAGCGGACGACGTCGCCGCGGAACGACTGCTGCGCGGGGCGGGGCCGGTCGGTGGGCAGCGGCAACACCTCGGGCAGGTCCGTGAGGGTGTCGCGCCAGAACCGGATCTGGGCGTCGGCGAGAGAGCGGGGGTCGGCCGGGTCGCCGAGGCGGTCGTGTTGCCACAGGGCGTAGTCGGCGTACTGGACGGGCAGCGGGGCCCAGGTGGGGGCGTCACCGCGGGTGCGGGCCTGATAGGCGATCATCAGGTCGCGGGCCAGTGGCGCGAGCGATGAGCCGTCGGCGGCGATGTGGTGCACCACGAGCACCGCAATGTGCTCGTCGCGGCCGAGCGCGAACACCCGCGCCCGCAGCGGCACATCGACGGTGACATCGAAACCGGCGCCCGTGAAGTCGCCGACCGCGGCGAGGACCGTGTCGGCACCGGCGGGCACCACATCGAGGGTCAACGGCACGTCGTCGGCGGCGAGGATGCGCTGGTGCGGTCCGTCCGCGGTGGCCGGGTACACGGTGCGCAGCGCCTCGTGCCGGGACAGCACATCATGCAGGGCGGCGCCGAGCGCGGCGCGGGACAGATGCCCGCTGAGCCGGATCGCAAGCGGGATGTTGTAGGCGGCCGAGGTGGTGTCGAACTGGTTGACGAACCACAGGCGCTGCTGGGCCGGGGACAGGGGGATGCGGTCGGGGCGCGGCGCCGAGGTGGGGCCGGTGCGTGGCCCGGCGTGTTCGTCGGTGCCCTCGGCTGCGTGCAGGTGCGCGGCGAGGTCGCGCACGGTGGGGTGTTCGAACAGGGCGCGCACGGGGATGTCGCGGCCGAGGTGGTCGCCGAGCCGGGCGACGGCGCGCGTCGCGATCAGGGAGTTGCCGCCGATGTCGAAGAAACTGTCGGTCGCGGAGAGGGTGTCGAGTCCGAGGAGTTCGCGCAGGTGCTCGGCGAGGACGGTTTCCAGTCCTTCGGCGGGTGGGTGGTGGTCGGCGCCGGTGCGGGTCAGGTCCGGCACGGGTAGGGCGTCGCGGTCGAGTTTCCCGACGGGGGTCAGCGGGATCTCGTCGAGGACGGTGATGAATGTGGGCACCATGTGCGCGGGAAGGTGTTGTGCAACATGGTTTTTGATGGTGTGGTGGTCCAGGGTTCCGGGGGTGGCCGGGTGGCAGTGGGCGACCAGCACCGTCTCCCCCGACGGGGCGGTGTGCGCGACGGTGACGGCGAACCCGACATCGGGATGGGTGCTGAGGGCCGCGTCGATCTCGCCGAGTTCGACGCGGAACCCGCGGATCTTGACCTGGAAGTCGGCACGGCCGACGTAGTCGATCTCGAGCCGGCCGGCCGGGTCGCCGACCCACCGCACCACATCGCCGGTGCGGTACATCCGCTCCCCCGCCTGCCCGTACGGGTCGGCGACGAACCGGCCCGCCGTCAGATCGGGGCGGGCGTGATAGCCACGCGCCAGGCCGGTGCCTGCGAGATACAGCTCACCGGACACCCCGACCGGGACGGGGCGCAGCAGCTCGTCGAGGATCACGGCGTGCACCCCGCGCAGCGGCGGCCCGAGCGTCAGGACGCTGTCGCGGCGTAGCGGGTCGCTGATCGCGGCCATGATCGTCGTTTCGGTGGGCCCGTAGGCGTTGACGAGACGACGGCCCGGCGTCCAGGTGTCGAGCAGGTCCGCCGGCCAGGCCTCTCCGCCGACGGCGAGGTCGACGAACGCGGTCAGGTCGGCCGGATCCAGCGACGCGAGCGCTGCGGGGGTGATGAACCCGTGGGTGACGGCGCGGTCGGCGAGGAACCGGCCGAGTTCGGCGCCGCCGTACAACTCGGGGGGCACGACGACGAGGGTGGCGCCGGATCCGAAGGCCAGGAGGTACTCGAAAATCGATGCGTCGAAGCTCGGCGACGAGAAATGCATGACGTTCGAGCCCGGGCCGGCGCCGAACCGGTCGCGCTGATCCAGGGCGAAATTGTGCAGGCTGCGGTGGGTGGTCACCACCCCCTTGGGGCGGCCGGTGGAGCCGGAGGTGTAGATCAGGTAGGCGGCGTGGTCGAGACGCAACGGTGTCCACCGGTCGGCGTCGGTGATCGGAGCGGAGACACCGGTGGTTCCGGTCGCGGTGGGGTGGAGGTCGGCGCTGCGGAGATGGAGGCTGTGCAGGTCGAACCACCGCACCGTGTCGGGCAACCCGGCGCGGTGCGCTGCGGTGGTGACCCCGACGGTGGCACCGCAGTCGGCGAGCATGAACGCGACCCGCTCCGCCGGGTAATGCGGATCGACCGGCACGAACGCCGCCCCGGTCTTGGTGATCGCCCACATCGCGAGCACGGACTCCACGGAACGGGCGATGCCCAGGGCGACGACGGCGTCGGGGCCGACGCCGTCGTCGAGCAGGCGGCGGGCCAGCGCATCGGAGCGGGCATCGAGATCCCGGTAGGTCACCGCGACGTCACCGTCGGTCACCGCGATCGCGTCGGGATGCGCCGCCGCGGTGGCGGTGAACACCTCCGGCAGGGTCAGCGTCGAACCGCCCTCCGGTCCGCGTCCCGGGGTCAGCGCCCGCGCTTCGGCGGCGGTGAGCACCGGGCGCTGCGCGAGAAGCGCGCCGGGGTCGCCGGTCAAGATGGTCAGGGCCGCGATGATGCGGTCGGCGATGACCGCGACCTCACCGCTGTCGAACACCTCCGGCAGGTACTTCATCCGCAGATGCATCACGGTATCGGCGTGCGCGACGATGCTCAGCGGATAATGCGCCGCATCACGGCCGGTGATCCCGGTGATGCGCATGCCTGCGATGTCGGTGTCTTCGCTCATCCCCGCCGCATCGACCGGATACGACTCGAACACGGTCAACGTGTCGAACCGGACGGCGCCGCCGACGTGCCGGTCGAGAGTGTTCAGATCGAGATGATGGTGATCGAGCAGCGCCGCCTGTTCGGCCTGCACCCGGTCGACGAGCGCCCCCACGGTGTCGCCCGGATGCACCGTGATGCGCACCGGCACAGTGTTGATGAACAATCCGACCATCGTTTCGATCCCCGCCACCTGCGGGGGCCGCCCGGAGACGGTCGCACCGAACACCACGTCGCGGCGTCCGGTGAGCGCACCGAGGACCACACCCCACGCGACCTGCACCAGGGTGTTGACGGTGACTCCGCGCGCGGCGGCGACCGCGTCGAGGCGAGCCGACAACTCGGCGCTCACCTCGACGTCGAGGTCGTCGGAGACGCCGGTGGTGGCACCGGTGCGGTGCTGCGGAGCCAGCAGCGTCGGCTCATCGACCCCCGCGAGCACGCGGCGGTAGGCCTCGATCGAGGTGTCGGGGTCGCGGTCGGCGAGCCATGCCAGATAGGTACCGAAACTCTGCGGTCGGTCGAGGACCGTGGTGTCGTTGTCGGTGGCATACAGCACGAGCAGTTCCCGGATCAGGACCGGAGTGGACCAGCCGTCGAGCAGCAGATGATGATTCGTCAGGGCGACCCGGTGCCGGTCCGGGCCGATGTGCACGACGGTGACCCGCAGCAGCGGTGCGGCGGTGGTGTCGAATCCGGTGGCGCGGTCGGCGGCGAGCAACCGGGCGGCTGCGGCCTCCGGATCCGGGTCGTCGCCGGTGTCCGCGACCGTGAACGGTACGTCGGTGTGCGTCGGCACGACCTGCACATATCCGTCGCCGCCGTCGCCGGTGAACGCGACCCGAAGATTCGGATGCCGCAGCAGCAGCACCTGCACCGCGCGCCGCAGCCGCGCCGGATCGAGCCGGCCGGCGACGTCGAGGACGAGTTGCACCACATACGCGTCCGGGTCGTCCCCGGCGAGCAGCGCGTGGAACAGCAACCCGGTCTGCAGCGGCGCGGTCGGCCACACCGTCTCGAGCGGCCCGTACCGGTCCTCGAGATGTTCGAGGGTGGGCTGATCGAGCCGCACCAGCGGCAGATCCGACGGAGTCAGACCCCCGGCGTGCGGGTTGCGCGCATGCCTCGCGAGGGCGGTCGCGGCGGCGGTGAACCGGGCGGCGAGCGCGGTGACCTCGGCATCGTCGAGTAACCCGGCCGGGAACGACCAGAAGGTGCGCAGCACCGGCCCGTCGGGGCCGTCGACGGTCACGGCATTGAGATCGACGACGGCGGCGGCGGGCATGTCGGGGCTCTGCGTGCCGCCACGACCGAATGCCCCGATCGGCAACCACGGCACCTCGGCAGCGGTGTCGGTGCCGACGGTGGGGCGCCCCAGATAGTTGAAACTCAGTTGCGGGGTCGCCAGCGCCGCGAGTTCGGAGGCGGTGTCGTCGGCGAGATACCGCAGCAGACCGAAACCGACTCCGTGATCCGGGACCGCGGCGAGATGTTCCTTGACGGCCTTGATGGCGCGGCCTGCGGCGGGACCCCCGGTGAGCGCATCGTCGAGGTCGACGGCGGCCAGATCCAGTCGCAGCGGGTGGATGGTGGTGAACCAGCCGACGGTGCCGGACAGGTCGGCGCCGTCGGCGGCGGTCGTCTCCCGGCCGTGCCCTTCGACGTTGAGCAGCACCTCATGCCGGTGTTGACCGCGGTCGCGGCGCCACGCGAGGACGGCGAGCGCGAAGGCGGTGAGCAGACCGTGCTCGACGGAGCCGTGGAACCGGTCCGGCACCGTGGTGAGCAGCGCCTCGGTCACCGCGGTGGGCAGCACGGCTTCCACCGTCGCCACGGTGGCGTTGACGTCGACGGCCGGATCGAACGGCCGGTCCCCCACCGGCGGGTCGACGACATCGACGGTACGGCGCCAGAAGTCGAGTTCGGTGCGGCGGTCCGGGTCCTGCGCGGTCGTGGCCAGGGCATGCGCCCAGCGGCGCACCGACGTACCCGCCGCGGGCGGCAGCAGCGCCGCCGGGGCGTGCGGATCGAGACCGGCCGCCCACGCCGCCGCGAGATCGGGCACCAGGATCCGCCACGACACCCCATCCACCGCAAGATGGTGGATCACCAGCAGCAACCGGCCGGCGCCGGTCGCCGCGTCGAACCACACCGCCTGCAGCAGCACCCCGGCCGACGGGTCGAGCCGATCCGCGGCCGCGTCGAGTTCATGCGAGGCGAGCGTGAAGAACTCGTCGGTGTCGGCGGCACTGGTGACCGACACCCGATGGATCACCGTGTCGGCGTGCACCGCGCCGGGCGGGTCGACGTACAGCGCTGCGCCGCGCGGCGCAGCGACGCTCGGATACAGGCGGGCGCGGAGCATGTCGTGCCGATCGAGCAGCGCCTGGATCAGTGTGGTCAGCACGGGTCCGGTCAGGTCGTGCGGTAGCCGCAGCAGCACGGCCTGCGTGTAGCGGTCGTAACTGCCGCCCCGGTCGAGCATCCAGTGCACGATCGGGGGCAGCGGCATCTCACCGACGCCCCCGCCGGGCAGTTCCGCCAACACGGCAGGGGCGACGGTGGTGCCTGCCACCGCGGCGAGCGCCGCGGGCGTCTTGTGTTCGAACACGTCCCGCGGGGACAGTTCGAGCCCGGCGGCCTTGGCACGCGATACCAACTGGATCGACATGATCGAGTCGCCGCCGAGGGAGAAGAACGAGTCGTCGACCCCGACGGTGTCGAGACCGAGGACCTGCGCGAACAACTCGACCAGCCGGATCTCCCGGTCCCCGGCGGGGGCGCGGGTCACCGCGGAGCGGGCCGCGAAATCCGGGGCGGGCAGTGCACGGCGATCGAGTTTGCCGGTGGCCGCGACCGGCAGGGTGTCGAGCACGACGAGGGTCGCGGGCACCATATACGCGGCGAGGTCGGTGGCGACCTGCGCCAGCACGGTATCGACGTCGAGATCGACACCGGTTTGCGGCACCAGATAGCCGACGAGCCGGTCGGTGGCGGCGCGGTCGTCGTGGTGCACCACGACCACCGCGCGGGCGACCCCGGGGCTGCGCAGCAGCGCCGCTTCGATCTCGCCGAGTTCGATGCGGAAACCGCGCATCTGGACCTGGAAGTCGCTGCGGCCGACGTATTCGATGTCGCTGCTGCGGGTGCGGCGGGCGAGGTCGCCGGTGCGGTAGAGCCGCGTCCCGGGGGCGCCGTGCGGGTCGGCGACGAAGCGGGTGGCGGTCAGGTCGGGGCGGGCGTGATAGCCGCGGGTCAGCTGCCCACCGGAGACATACAGTTCCCCGATCGTGCCGGTGGGGACGGGATGCAGCCGCGCGTCGAGGATGTGCAGGTGCAGCGACGGCAGTGGTGCGCCGATGAGGCTGGCGTTCGCCTCCGCGGCCAGCGCCCGCCCCAGGGGCAACGCGGTGACGTGCACGGTGGTTTCGGTGATGCCGTACATGTTCACCAAGGTGGGGGTGGTGTCGTCGTGGCGGCGGTACCAGCGGTCGAGCTGCGCCAAATCGAGGGCCTCCCCACCGAAGATGATCCAGCGCAACGGCAGCGGCGGTCCCCCCGCGACCCGGTCGGCCTCGACGAGCTGCTGGAACGCGGTCGGCGTCTGGTTCAGGACGGTGACCTGTTCGCGCCGCAGCAACGCGAGGAACTCGTCGGGGGTGCGGGCGGTGTGGTAGTCGACAACGACGAGGCGGCCGCCGTGTGCGAGGGCACCCCACAGTTCCCACACGGAGAAGTCGAAGGCGTAGGAGTGGAACAGCGTCCACACGTCGTGCTGGTCGAAACCGAACTGCGGATGGGTATCGGTCATCAAAGTCACCACGGTGCGGTGCGGCACCACCACACCCTTGGGGCGGCCGGTGGAGCCGGAGGTGTAGATGACGTAGGCGGTCTGATCGGGGTGCACCGGCCGACGCTCCCCGCCGGTCAAGACGGTCGTGGGCAGCGCCGCGAGCCGGTCGATCACGGCCTGCGCGTCGAGCAGCACCGTTTCCGGTGCGGTCTCGGGCATGAACGCGGCGTGTTCGGCGGTGGTGAGCACACACACCGGGTGCGCGTCGGCGAACATGAACGCGAGCCGCTCCGGCGGGTACGCGACATCGATCGGCAGGTATCCGGCGCCGCTGTCGAGGATCGCGAGCAGCGCGACGACGAGTTCACAGGTGCGGGGCAGGGCGACGGCGACGAGCGTGTCGGGGCCCGCGCCGTGCTCGAGCAACAGCCGCGCGAGGCGGTGGACCCGCTCATCGAGTTCTCGGTATGTCAGCTGCCCGTCGTCGGCGGTCACCGCGACCGCGTCGGGATCGAGGGCGGCGCCGCGGCGGAACAGATCGAGCAGGGTGTCGCCGCTCGCCGCAGGCAGACCCGCGCGGCTCGCCGCAGACAGACCCGCGCGGCTCGCCGCGGTGGCGTGTTCGAGGTCGGTGAGCAGATCGAGATCGCCGACCGGCCGCGCCGGATCGTCGGTGACCGCGGCGAGCAACCGCACGAACCGGTCGGTGATCGCCGCGGCGGTCGCCGCGTCGAACAGGTCGGTGGCGTACGTGAACGCGCAGCTCAGACCGCCGCCGGGGTTTTCCTGCACGTTCAGTTGCAGATCGAACTTCGCGACGTTGAGGTCGGCGTCGAGCGCCTCGACGGTCAACTCCGGCAACTCGAGGTGAGCGCGGTCGGTGTTGCCGAATTCGAGGACCACCTGGAACAGCGGGGAATGATCGGTGGCGCGGGTCGGGTCGAGCGCGTCGACGAGTTTCTCGAAGGGCAGTTCGGTGTGCCCGAACGCCGCGAGGTCGACCTCGCGGGTGCGGTGCAGATGATCGCTGAACGACAGGGCGCCGGTGACGGGGGTGCGCAGCACCACGGTGTTGACGAACATACCGACCAGATCGTCGAGGGCGCGATGCCCGCGTCCGGCGACGGGGCTGCCGATCGCGATGTCGGAGGTCGACGACAGCCGCGCGAGTAGCACCGCGAGGGCGGCATGCACGGTCATGAACACGGTGGCGTTGTGCGCGGCGGCGAGATCGACCAGCGCCGCGTGCACGCCGGGGTCGACGTCGAAGCGGTGCACGGCGCCGCGGAACGACTGCTGCGGGGGTCGCGGCCGGTCGGTGGGCAGCGGCAGCACCTCCGGCAGATCGGCGAGGGTGTCGCGCCAGAAGTCGAGTTGGGTGGCGGCGAGCGACGCCGGGTCGGTGGGGTCGCCGAGCAGATCCTGTTGCCACAGGGCGTAATCGACGTATTGCACGGTCAGCGGCGGCAGGTCGGCGGCGACGGCGCGGGTGCGGGCGAGATAGGCGGTCATCAGGTCGCGGGCCAGCGGAGCCATCGACGCCCCGTCCGCGGCGATGTGATGCACCACCACCACCAGGACATGTTCGGTGTCGGACAGTGCGAGCAGCGCCGCACGGACCGGCACGGCGGTGGCGACGTCGAAGCCGGCGCCGATCAACTCGGCGACCCGGCCGGGCAGGTCGGCGGCCGAGAGAGTTTCGGGTCGTAGCGCGGTGACGGCCTGGTCGAGGGCCGAGATCAGTTGCCGTGGGCCGTGCTCGTCACCGGGGTACCAGGTGCGCAGCGTCTCGTGCCGCTCGAGCAGGTCCGACACGGCGCCGTTCAACGCGGTGAGGTCGAGCCGGCCGGTGAGGCGGATCGCGAGGGGGATGTTGTAGGCGGCGGAGGTGGTGTCGAACTGGTTGACGAACCACATGCGTTGCTGGGCGGGGGCCAGTGGGAGTCGTTCCGGGCGGACGGCGGGCACCAGCGGGGTGTGGCCGTGGCCCCCGTGATCGTCGAGGACCCGCACGGCGAGGGACCGCACGGTGGGGGCCTCGAACAGGGCGCGCACCCCGGCGTCGGTGCCCAGCGCGGCGTTCATGCGGGCGACGACGCGGGTGGCGATCAGGGAGTTGCCGCCGATGTCGAAGAAGTTGTCCTCCACCGACACCCGTTCGTGTCCGAGGACGTCGGCGATGATCTCGGCGACGATGCGTTCGAGGTCGGTGGCCGGCGGCCGGTGCTCGCCGCCGGTGGCGGTCAGGTCGGGTACCGGCAGGGCGCGGTGGTCGAGTTTCCCGACGGGGGTCAGGGGGATCTCGTCGAGCACCACCACGGTCGCGGGCACCATGTGGGCGGGCAGCCGTGCGGCGACGTGCGCGCGGACCGCGGCGGGGTCGACGTCGGTGCCGGTCTCGGGCAGCACGTAGGAGATCAGCACGGTGTCGCCCGAGGGTGCGGTGTGGCCGGCGGTGTGTGCGAACACGATGCGGTCGTGGCCGGTCAGGGCGGCGTCGATCTCGCCGAGTTCGATGCGGAACCCGCGGACCTTGACCTGGAAGTCGGAGCGGCCGAGGTATTCGACGGTGTGGTCGGCGCGCCAGCGCACGACGTCGCCGGTGCGGTACATCCGTTCCCCGCCCCGCCCGTAGGGGTCGGCGAGGAACCGGGCGGCGGTCAGGTCGGGGCGCCGGTGGTAGCCGCGGGCGACACCGGGCCCGGCGATGTACAGTTCGCCGGCCACGCCGATGGGGACGGGGCGCAGCCGGTCGTCGAGGATCACCTGGTGGAAGCCGACGGCGGGGCCGCCGACGGTGACGACCTCGTCGGGGTGCAGGGCCGGGCTGACGCTGGTTTCGATGGTGGCCTCGGACGGGCCGTAGCCGTTGAACATCTGCCGGCCGGGTGCCCAGCGGGCGACGAGTTCCGGCGGGCAGGCCTCCCCGGCGACGACGAGGACGCGGAGCGTGTCGAGGTCGTGGGGGTCGAGGGAGGCGAGGGCGGTGGGGGTGATGAATGCGTGGGTGACCTGTTCGTCGCGCAGGAGCCGGGCGAGTTCGTCGCCGCCGTACACGTCCGGCGGCACGATCACCAGCGTCGCGCCGGCGCAGAACGCTTTGGTGTATTCGAAGATCGACGCGTCGAAGCTCGGGGATGCCAGGTGTGAGACGCGGGCGTGGTGGGTGATGGTGAAGTGGTCGCGGACCTCGGCGTTGAGGTTGGTCATGCCGCGGTGCGTGACCACGACGCCTTTGGGGCGGCCCGTGGAGCCGGAGGTGTAGATCAGGTAGGCGGGATGGTCGAACAGTAGCGGTGTGGTGCGGTCGGTGTCGGTGATCGGCTCGGTGGGGGTCGCGGCGATGCGTGCACGCAGGCCGGGGTCGTCGAGGACGAGCCACGGCACGGTCCCGGGAAGCCGGTCGCGGTGCTCGCGGGTGGTCAACCCGAGAGCAGCGGCGCAGTCGGTGAGCATGTAGTCGATGCGCTCGGAGGGGTAGGTGGGGTCGACGGGCACGAACGCGGCGCCGGTCTTGGTGACTGCCCACACCGCCGCCACCGATTCGATCGACCGTGAAATACCTAGCGCCACCACATTTTCCGGTCCGATGCCGGTGTCGATGAGCAGGTGGGCGACGCGGGTGGACCAGTCGTCGAGTTCCCGGTAGGTCACCTGGCGGCCGCGGAACGACAACGCCACCGAATCGGGCACGATCGCGGCGATGGCGGTGAGCATCTCGGGCCACTGCTGCGGCGAGACCGGTGGCCTGCCGCGGGCCGGCGCGAGAGCGGCCAGTTCGACAGCGGTGACGATGCCGATGTCGCCGACGGGGATCTCCGCACCCGCGGTGACGGCCTCGACGATGCGGGCGAAGCGGTCCGCGAACGAGACCACCGTGGCGGCGTCGAACAGGTCGGTGGCGTAGGTGAAGTACGCCGCGATCCCGGCCGGGCCGTCGTTGCCGACGGTTTCGGCGACCGACAACTGCAGATCGAACAGTGACAGCGGTGCCGCGAGATCGAGGACCCCGACGGTCAGGTCCGGCAACGCCACCTCGGGGCGTTCGGTGTCCTGGAATTCGAGCATCACCTGGAACAGCGGTGTATACGCCGTCGACCGGGGCGGATCGAGGACCTCCACGAGACGTTCGAACGGAAGGTCCGCGTGATCGAATGCCGCGAGGTCGTCGTCGCGGACCTTCTGCAGCAACGCCGCGAACGGTTCGGTGTCGTCGACTCGGGTGCGCAACACCACGGTGTTGACGAACATGCCGATCAGGTCGTCGAGGTTGCGGTGCCCGCGGCCCGCGACCGGGGTGCCGATCGCGATGTCGGAGGTCGACGACAGCCGGGCGAGCAGCACCGCCAGCGCGGCGTGCACCACCATGAACACCGACGTGTCATGCCGGCGCGCCAATGCCACCAGCCGGCGGTGGGTGGCGGCGTCGAGAGTGAACGGCACCCGCGCACCACGGCGGCTCTGCTGCATCGGGCGGACCCGGTCGAGGGGCAGTTCGAGCAGTTCCGGAACTCCGTCGAGCCGTTCACGCCAGAACGACAACTGCCGCGAGGCGAGGGACCCGGGGTCCGTCTCGTCGCCGAGCGCCGCGCGTTGCCACATCGTGTAGTCGGCGTACTGGATCGGCAGCGGCGCCCACCCGGGGCTGTGCCCGGCCGCGCGGGCGGTGTAGGCGGTGATGACATCGCGGGCCAGTGGGCCGAGGGAGAATCCGTCGCCGGTGATGTGGTGGAGGACCATCACGAGCACATGCTCGGTGTCGGAGAGCGCGAGCAACCGGATGCGGGCGGGAATTTCGGTGGCGACGTCGAATCCGGTGGTGGCGATCTTCTCGACGTGTGTGTCCAGGGTGTCGGCGTCGATCGCGGTGACGGTGAAGTCGGGCAGCGAGGCTGCGGCGGCCGGGACGATCACCTGGATGGGTCCGGTGTCGGCGAACGGGTAGCGGGTGCGCAGCGATTCGTGGCGGGCGACGACGTCGGTGACCGCGGCCCGCAGCGTGGCCAGATCCAGATGTCCGGTCAGGCGGAGCGCTACGGCGATGTTGTAGGCCGGGGAGGTGGTGTCGAACTGGTTGATGAACCACATCCGTTGCTGTGCCGGCGACAGTGGCAGCGGATCGGGGCGGTGCCCGGCGGTGAGTGCGGGGCGGGCCGCGTCGGGTGCATCGACGGAGGTGCGGTGCACGTGGTCGAGGACTGCGGCGACGGTCGGATGGTCGAACAGGTCGCGGATGCCGAGGTCGGTGCCGAGGGTGGTAGACAGGCGTGCGGCGAGGCGCATCGCGAGCAGGGAGCCGCCGCCGAGGTCGAGGAAGCTGTCGTGCAACCCCACCCGGGGCACTTCGAGGAGTTCGGCGAAGGTGTCGGCGACGAGTTGTTCGACGGGGGTGCGCGGCGGGCTGTAGCCGCGGTCGGGTGCGGACTTCTCGGGTGCGGGGAGGGCGCCGCGGTCGAGTTTGCCGTTGACCCCGACCGGGAACCGGTCGAGCACGATCACGGTGGTGGGCACCATGTAGTCGGGGAGCTGCTGCGCGACTGCGGCGGTGACCGCGCGGGGGTCGACGGCGCGGTCCGGGTGCGGCACCACATAGCCGGTGAGCACGTCGTCGGCGAGGTGATGCACGAGCACCGCGGCCTGTGCGATGTCCGGATGGCTGCGCAGAGCATGTTCGATCTCGCCGAGTTCGATGCGCAGGCCCCGGACCTTGACCTGGAAGTCGCTGCGGCCCAGGTACAGTAGTGCACCGTCGCGGCGGCGGGTGGCGAGGTCGCCGGTGCGGTACATCCGCTCCCCCGCAGGCCCGTACGGGTCGGCGACGAACCGGTCGGCGGTCAGTGCGCCGCGCCCGAGATAGCCGCGGGCGAGTTGCACCCCGGCGAGATACAGTTCGCCGACCGCCCCGGCGGGGACCGGATGCAGGCGGCCGTCGAGTACGTAGGTGCGGGTGTTCCACACCGGGCTGCCGAGGGGCACGGTGCCGGTGTCGTCGTCGCTGGTGGTCCAGGCGGTGACGTCGACGGCGGCTTCGGTGGGCCCGTACAGGTTGTGCAACTCGATCTGAGGGAAGGCGCGGCGGGTCGCGGCGGCGGTCTCCGGGGGCAGGGCCTCCCCGGAGGCGAACAGGTGCCGCAGTGAAGTACCGGCACCCGGCCGGGTCGCGGCGGCGGTGAACACCGCGAGCATGGACGGCACGAAATGTGCGACGGTGACCTGCTGGGTGTCGATGAGCTCGAGCAGATGGTCGGGGTCGCGGTGTCCGCCGGGCGCGGCGAGCACGAGCCGTGCCCCGGTGTGCAACGGCCAGAAGAACTCCCACACCGACACGTCGAATGTCGCGGGGGTCTTCTGCAGCACGGTGTCGGCGGCGGTCAGCGGATAGGTGTGCTGCATCCAGCGCAACCGGTTGACGATGGCGCGGTGGGTCACCGCAACGCCCTTGGGGCGGCCGGTGGAGCCGGAGGTGTAGATGACGTAGGCGAGGTCGTCGCCGCGCGCCCGGCGACGGTCGGTGTCGGTGAGCGGGGTGTCGGATTCGGCGCCGGTGTGGAGAGTGTCGAGGTGCAGCACCTCCACCTCGGCGCCGGCGAGGCACGCGGCGTCGGCGGTGACGGTGAGGACGAGCGCGGGGCGGGCACTGCCCAGCACATAGCCGGTGCGTTCCGCGGGATGCTCGGGGTCCAAGGGCAGGTAGGCGGCGCCGGTCTTGACGATGGCGTACATGCCGACGAGCAGGTCGAGCGAACGGGACACGGCCAGGCCGACGACCCGGCCCGGCCCCGCGCCGCGACGCAGCAGTACGCGGGCGAGCCGGTTGGTGGCGGCGTCGAACTCGGCGTAGCCGAGGGTGTGCGCGCCGGCCACGACGGCGGGGGCGTGCGGGGTGGCGGCGACCTGTACGGCGAACGGATCGAGCAGGGTGTCGCCGGCGGGCAGTGCCGTGGTGGTGTCGTTCCACTCGCCGAGCACTCGGGTGCGTTCGCCGGTGGTGAGCAGGTCGAGGTCGCCGACGGCACGGCCGGGTGCGGTCACCGCGGCAGTGAGCAGCCGCACGAGACGGTCGGCGAATCCGGCGGCGGTGTCGGCGTCGAACAGGTCGGTGGCGTACGACAGGGCGCCGCGTAGCGACTCGGTGCCGCCGTCGGGTCCGGGCATCTCGGTGACGGTCAGATGCAGGTCGAATTTCGTTGTGGTGGTGTCGATTTCGGTGATATCGACGGCCAGGTCGGGTAGTTCCAGGTGAGCGGTGTCATTGTTCTGGAAGGCGAGCATCACCTGGAACAGCGGCGAATGCGCCGCCGACCGGGTCCCGGCAAGCAGATCGACGAGTGCATCGAACGGCAGGTCGGCGTGCGCGAACGCTTCGAGGTCGCCGTCGCGTACCGCCTGCAGGTAGGTGCCGAACGGCGTCGCCGCGGGCACCGCGGTACGGAGCGCGACAGTGTTGACGAACATGCCCACCAGGTCGTCGAGGGCACGTTCCCCGCGCCCCGAGACAGGGGTGCCGATGGTGACGTCGTCGCTGCCGGACAAGCGCGCGACCAGCAGACTCAGTGCGGCGTGCAGCACCATGAACTCGGTGGCACCGTGCGCATGCGCGACCGCGGTGATCTTCCGGTACAGGACGGGCGCGATGTCGAAGTCGACGGTGGCGCCGCGGAACGACTGGGCCGGGGGCCGCGGCCGGTCGGTGGGCAACGCACCGATCTCCGGTGCGCCGGCGAGCCGGGTCCGCCAGAAGCCGAGTTGCTCGGCGGCGCGGGAGGTGGCGTCGTCGACCGTGCCGAGCATCTCGTCGAACCACAGGGTGTAGTCGGCGTATTGCACGGGCAGCGCATTCCACTGCGGGCTCTGCCCGTCACGGCGCGCGAGATAGGCGGTCATCAGGTCCCGGGCCAGCGGCGCCAGCGATGCACCGTCCGCCGCGATGTGATGCACGACCACGGCGACGACGTGCTGTTCGTCGTGCACCCGCAGCAGCCGGAGCCGGACCGGTGGGTCGACGGTGACGTCGAACCCGGCGGTGACGACCTCGGCGACGGCCCGCTCGAGGTCGGCCGCATCGACGGGGGCCGCGTCGAGGTCGAGGTCGAGGTCGGTCGCAGGCAGGATCTGCTGGATCGGTCCGTCGGCGGTCGCGGGGAACAGGGTGCGCAGCGACTCGTGCCGGTCGAGCAGATCGCGCACCGCGGCGGTGAGCGCGGCGACATCGAGGGTGCCGGTCAAGGTGATGGCGACGGGAATGTTGTAGGCGGCGGAGGTGGTGTCGAGTTGGTTGACGAACCACAGGCGCCGCTGCGCCGCGGACACCGGCACCCGCTCGGGTCGGGGCCGTGCCGTCAGCGGCACCCGGAGCCGGTGCGCGGCGGCACGGCCCGCGTCGAGGTGCGCGGCGAGGGTCCGCACGGTGGGCGCCTCGAACAAGGTTCGCACCCCCACCTCGGTGCCGAACGCCTCGCCCAGGCGGGCCACCACGCGGGTGGCGATCAAGGAGTTGCCACCGAGGTCGAAGAAGCTGTCGTCGAGTCCGACCCGCTCGACACCGAGCTGGTCGGACAGGATCTGCGTCACCGCGGTTTCGGTGGGCGAGACCGGGGCGCCGTCGCTGACGGTGGTGGTGAACACCGGTTCGGGCAGGGCACGGCGGTCGAGTTTGCCGACCGGGGTCAGCGGGATGTGGTCGAGCGCCACCAGCGCGGCGGGCACCATGTGCGCGGGGAGCCGCTGCCGCAGGTGCTCGGTGAGTGCGTCGGTCTCGATGGCCCGGCCGGTCTCGGGCAGCACATACGCCACCAGCATGGGATCGCCGGAGGGGGCGGTGCGGCCGAGGGTGACGGCGAACGCGACGGTGTCGTGATCGGTCAGGGCAGCGTCGATCTCGCCGAGCTCGATGCGGAAACCGCGGATCTTGACCTGGAAATCGGAGCGACCGAGATATTCGATGGTGTCGTCGTGATGCCAGCGCACCACATCACCGGTGCGGTAGGTGCGGGATCCGGGCGCACCGTAGGTGTCGGCGACGAACCGGGTCGCGGTCAGGCCGGGACGGTCGAAGTAGCCGCGGGTGACGCCGGGGCCCCCGACGTACAGTTCGCCCGCCACGCCGCGCGGCACCGGATGCAGCCGGGTGTCGAGGACCACCTCGGTGACCCCGCACACCGGCGCCCCGAGGGTGACGGTCTCCCCCGCGACGAGCGGTTCGGTGATGGTGACGACGATGGTGGTCTCGGTGGGCCCGTAGGCGTTGAACATGCGACGCCCGGGTGCCCACCGGGCGGCGAGTTCCGGCGGGCAGGCCTCCCCGGCGACAGTGATCGCCCCGGCCTGCAGGCGGGCCGGGTCGAGAGACGCCAACGCTGCGGGGGTGGCGAACATGTGGGTGACGCGTTCGCGGTTGAGCAGCTCGGTCAGTTCGTCGCCGCCGTACACGGTGGCCGGGACGACCACGAGGGTCGCACCGACCGCGAATGCCGTCATGTACTCGAAGATCGACGCGTCGAAGCTCGGGGACGAGAAGTGCGAGACCCGTGCGGTGGGGGGCGGCGCGAGCCGGGTGTGCAGGGTCGCCGACAGGTTCGCCAGGCCCCGATGCGGCACGAGCACGCCTTTGGGGCGACCCGTGGAGCCGGAGGTGTAGATCAGATAGGCGGCGTGATCGAAGCGCAGGTCGCAGGGCCGGTCGGCGTCGGTGACGGGAACACCGGAGGTGCGCTCGATGCGGTCGCGCAGGTCCGGGTCGTCGAGTTCGAGCCACGGCACCAGGTCGGGTAGGTGCGTGCGGTGCGCGCCGGTGGTCAACCCGAGCACGGCACCGGAATCGGTGAGCATGTATTCGATGCGGTCGATCGGATAGGCCGGGTCGATCGGCACGAATGCCGCACCGGCCTTGGCGACGGCCCACAGCGCGGCGACCGACTCGAGGGACCGTGCGATACCCAATGCGACGATGCGTTCCGGTCCGGCCCCCGCATCGATGAGGATGCGGGCGAGGCGGTTGGACCACAGGTCGAGTTCGCCGTAGGTCACCGACCGGTCGCCGCACACGAGGGCGGGACTGTCGGGGACGATCGCGGCGACCGCGGAAAGCAGTTCGGGCCACAGCTGCGGGGACATCGCCGGGCGTCCCCGTGCCGGCAGCAATCCGGCCGGTTCGCCCGCGGCGACGACGGGCAGGTCACCGACCGCGCAGTCCGGGTCGTCCCCGGCGGCGGCCAGGACGCGGCCGACGCGGACCACGAAGTCCTCGGCGGTGTGTGCGTCGATCTCGGCGCGGCGGAAGACGGCGCGTACCGCGATCCCGTCGGCGCTCACCGTGACGTGCAGGGTCAAGGCGGCGGTCGACTGCAGCGCGGTAGCGGGCAGCGCAGTGGGCTCGAAGGGTTCGGTGGATGTGGTGACCGACAGGACCACCGGGGGGATCGGGGCGGGGCCGGACGCAGCGAGGTCGTCGGCGGTGATCTCGTCGTGCGCCGCGGCCTGCGCATCGAGGGCGGTGAGGCGGGCGAGCAACGCGGCGAACGATTCCGCAGCGTCGACGCGAGCGCACAGCGGCAGCACCACCGCGGGGCCGGGCCTGCCGATGACGGTGCTCTCCTCTGCGGTCAGCCGGGCCTCGACGATCGCGGTGGCGGCATGCAGCGCCGGATACCAGGTGTCGTCGGAGCCCTCGCACAGGGCGGCCAGGTCCGCGGACGTGACGGCGACGGCCACCTCGACTGTGCCGAACGGGTCCTTCTCGGTGTCCGCCGCGCGCTCGGCGCCGGGAGAGGTGCGCGGCAACCGGAGCTGTTCGGGGGCCCCGGCGAGGGTGCGGCGCCAGAATGCCGCGGTCGCCACGGCGTGCCTGCGGCGCCGGCCGATCTCGGCGGTGGCCGTGTCGATCCGGTCGAGTGGCGTGTCCGCGGGGGCACGCAGGAACGCGTCGAGCACTGCCACGAACGCGGTGTGGTGCTCGGCGAGTTCGTCGCGGTCGTAGCGATGCGGATTGCCGCGGAAATCGATGAAGGTCTTCGCGGGGGTCCCGCTCTGATAGATGTTGACCAGCAGGTCCTCGACGGGGCCGGAGGTCATGATGTGGAATTCCCCGCGGATGTCACCGAGAGTGATCTCCTGGTGGAAGAGCATGACGTTGACCATCGGCCCGGCGTACCGGGTCGGATCTCCGGCCGCGCCGCTCTCGCGCCGGATGTCCTCGAGGCTGAATCGCTGGTGCCGCAGCGCCCCGGTGAGCTCGAGTTGGACCCGTTGCACCAGAGCGTGGCGAGTGTCGTCGGCGGCGAGCCGGATGTGCAGCGGCGCGGTGTTGACGAGCATGCCGCCGCTGCGCCGCACGACCGCGGTGGTGCGCGCCGAAACGGGCAGGTTGATCACCACGTCGTCGTGGCCGGTCATGCGCGCCAGGTAGGTGGCGAACGCGGCGATGACCGTCGCCGTGGACGACGAACCGGCGGTGGTGTCGTCGCTCGCGGCCAGGGCATCCACGAGGTCATCGGGCAGTGCGGTGCCGGTGAGCAGACTCTGCGCAGCCGTCGGGGCGTCGCGGTGCGCGAGGGTCGAGCCGGCTTCGAGTCCGGCGACCCGTTCGAGCCAGTAGTCGCGGTCGGAGGTGTACCGGGTCGAGCCGTGGTAGTCGCGGTCCCAGTCGTAGAGGGTGCGCAGGTCCGCGGCCCGCGCGGGGTCGGGTTCGCGCTGCTCGTGCGCCGCGGTGTACAGCGCGGCGGCCCGGTTGAGCATGGTCATCGCGGCATAGCCGTCGAGCGCGACATGGTGGATGCGGGTGTACCAGAAGTACCGGTCATCGGCGACCTGCAGGACCGCCATGTTTACCAGCAGATCGGTGCTCAGGTCGACCGGTCGGGCGTAGTCGGCGTCCATCCAGTCGCGGGCGGCGCGCAGGGGGTCGGGTTCACCGCGGAAGTCGAACTGCGGGATGGTCTCGGAGATGATGGAACTGTCGACGACCTGATAGGGCTCGCCGTCGACCTCGAGGATCCGCAGGTATGCGGATTGGAACTCGCCGCCGGCGAGCAACGAGACCCGGCACAGCAGATCGACGTCGACGTCTCCGCGCAGATCGATGTACTGCGCGATGCAGATCGGCACGTGCGGTGCGAGTTGCTGCGCGAACCAGATCGACCGTTGCGCGGACGACAACGGGAAGGCGCCTTCGGGCAGCGCCGGCTCATGAGATCGCAACGACATTACCCCTCCGAGAAGCGATGTGGCCGATAACCGGCGCGCCCCGACATCGCGTCATGGTGGCCCTATCGGTGCCCCACTTTTTCCGGTCGTGCATTGTTCCGAGTGATCGGAAGCACTCCCCAAGCTAGACCACATCCGTCGCGTCCCGGTGCGGTTTCGCGTCGCAGAAGAAGCGACGGGAACACCTGCGATGCCGGCCGGTAATTCGAGCGGAGCCGGAATATGGCGAATGCCATTTTTGTCCGCGAGAACAATTACTTTTCCATCGCGATTCGATCACTGTTCGATATCCGAATCCGGAATGTCCGATTCACGACGACAAATGCCGAAACCGCGCGAAAACCCGCCCCCGGTGCCTATTGTCGAAACTCGAATCACACCTGTCCCACTACTCGTGGTACGCGCCCGACCGTTCCCCCTGACGCACCACTGCCACACCCCACGAAGGAGCATCAGATGTCGCGTCGCCGGTTCGCCCGCTCACTCGGTGTCCTGTTCGCCGCTGCACTAGCCGTCGCGGTCCCCGCCCACGCCGCCGCCGATCCCGCCCCTGCCGGGGTGCCCGTCGACCAGTTGCGCGCCGACCTCGCGGGCTCGCCGGACCTCGTCGGCGCCCTCGACCGACTCGTCGATGCCGCGCGCACCCCCACGATCCTCGAACCGCCGCCGCGGAACATCCCGCAGCCGTTCATGACGCCCGCACCGACGGTCGGTCCCGGCTGCGGCGGCGGATTCACTCCATTCGCGATGACCTCCGGGTGGGCGCATCCCGGCCCGCACGCCGACCCGGACATCGGGTTCGGGGAGATGAAGGTATTCGTGCAGCCGACCATCCCCGTCCAACCGGCCGCCGCCGACCTGAAGTTCGTGTGGATGAACATGGAGAACTTCCGGGCCGGTGTCGCCACCCTCGACGATCAGGTCGGTGGGGTCCCGCAGCTCTCCACCACCATCGCACCGGGTCCCGGACCCGTCATGGCGGCACTGTTCGGATCGGTGCAGTACGTCAACGGTGCGTTCTGCCAGGTCATCTACACCATGGGCGGATTCTTCGTCTGACCGACACGAACAACGACCGGGCGAGACGGCGGCCGGGCAACGCACCCTCAGCGGAGTCGTTCGGCCTCCCGCGCCAGCTCTACCAGCTCGGCACACAACCGGCGCAGCTCCACCGGATCGGCACCTTCGTCGACGGCGGTCGCCACGTCCTCGGCGGCGCACCGCACCTCGAACGCCCGATCGGTCACGGCCTCGGCCTCCGCCGACGACAACACCACCGCATCGGCCGCCGGCCCCGTGCTCGTCGCGGTGGCACGCTGCTCATAGGCACGTTGCCGGCACGACTGGCGGCAATAGCGGCGACGACGCCCCGTCCCGACCTCCGGCACCGGTCGTCCACACCACAGACAACTCGCTGGTCTGCGTTCCCGTCCGGCCATAGGGTGACACGTTACCGAGCGCAGAACCCGTGCCGGTAAACTGGTAGATCGGCCGCGTCCCCGGTTCGGGAACGGATTCGGCCCCGCCGACGTTGACATGGTGTGGACGTGGGAACCGCCCGGCACACGCCGCGTCGGTACCGGGCCCCACCGGGCGGAGCATTACGAGAGAGGACACCACCATGGCAGATCGTGTACTGCGAGGCAGCCGACTCGGGGCGGTGAGCTACGAAACCGACCGTGACCACGATCTTGCGCCGCGTCGGATGGCACGCTACCGCTGCGACAACGGCGAAGAGTTCGACGTGCCGTTCGCCGACGAAGCCGAGATCCCCGGCACCTGGATGTGCAAGAACGGCCTCGAAGGCACTCTCCTCGAGGGGGCTGCACCCGAGCCGAAGAAGACCAAGCCGCCGCGCACCCACTGGGACATGCTGCTCGAGCGTCGCTCGGTCGAGGACCTCGAGGAACTCCTCAAGGAACGTCTCGACCTGATCAAGAGCAAGCGGCGCGGCTGAACGACCCCCACCGGGTCTCACCACCCGGGCTGCGCAATCGGCGATGCCGTTGCGGGATTCCATTCCCGCAACGGCCTTTCCTTTTCCCAGGATTGCAGGGCCACCTCAGATCGCGGACACGCCACAAAAAGATCAAATGGCGGGCACCCCCGCGGATGGGCGTGCAATTATGGGCGAACCCGCCGGACGAGAACAGGTCGCCGGCACCACCTTCACATCACGCACCGATCATCCGACGATCATCCGGTTGGCAGCACCCGGGGGGTGAATACACGTGAACGACAACAACACCGTCACCGGTAGCGACACCACGCGGCACATCGACACCACGACACACATCGACACCACGACACACATCGACACCACGACACACATCGAAGACGCCGGCGCCGATGCTGCGGCCGCGCTCGAGGCGTTGCGCGTCGAACTCGATCGCATCGACCGGACGTTGCTCGACGCCGTCCGAGACCGGCTGACACTGTGCACACGCGTCGCCGAACTCAAACAGCAACACGACATCGCGGTGCTGCAACCCGGCCGCATGCAACTCGTCCACCGCCGCGCCCGCGACTACGCCGACCGCCACGGCCTGTCCGCCGAGTTCGTGCGTGCACTCTACGACCTGCTGATCGGCGAGGCCTGCCGGGTCGAGGACCTCATCGTCACCGACAGCGACGACACCGCGCCGAGCTACCGGGACGACACCGCGCCGAGCCACCGGGACGACACCGCGTCCAGCGAACGCCGGAGCTGACCCCGTCATGTCGGCGTCCGCGTCCTCACCCGCCCCCGGTGCGTCCCCCCCGGTCCGCACCCTGCTCGTGGACAACTACGACTCGTTCACCTACAACCTCTACAGCCTGCTGACCCGCGTCAACGGCACACCCCCGATCGTGGTCACCAACGACACCGCCTGGGACGAGATCCTCACCCTCGACTTCGACAACGTCGTCATCTCCCCCGGGCCCGGGCGTCCCGACCGCGAACGCGACTTCGGGATCAGCGCCCGCGCCCTCACCGAACTGCCCGTCCCGGTGCTCGGTGTGTGCCTCGGACATCAGGGGCTGTGCCACCTGTTCGGCAGCGCCGTGGTCCGCGCCCCCGAACCGGTGCACGGCCGCACCAGCGACATCCTGCACGACGGCACCGGGCTGTTCACCGGCATCCCGTCCCCCTTCACCGCCGTGCGCTACCACTCGCTGATCGTCGAGCAGGTACCCGACGAGTTCGAGGTGCTCGCCCGCACCGCCGACGGGTTGCTCATGGCCGTCGCGCATCGCCAGCGTCCCCTGTTCGGGGTGCAGTTCCACCCCGAATCCATCGGCACCGACTACGGATTCGAACTGCTCGACAACTTCCGTGCCACCACCCCGACGCATGCCCGCACCAGCCGCAACGGGGTCGCCGCGCCGCCCCCGGCCGCCTTCCGCTACGTGCTCGAAAGCCGCACCCTCGACTGCCACCCCGACCCGCACGCGGTGTACGAAGCCTTGTTCGCGGCCGGCCCGCACAGTTTCCTGCTCGACGGCAGCGACGCGCTCGAACCGGACTCCCGGTTCACGGTGATGGGCGACGCCGCCGGACCCCGCGCCGAATTCGTCACCTACAGCGTCGCGGAAACCCTTGTGCACGAAGATCACCGGGACGGCAGCAGCACCTCCTACCACTGCACGTTCTTCGACCACCTCGACCGGCGTCTCACCGAGCGGCGGGTCGCCCCCCGCGACGACCTACCGTTCACCTTCGGGCTCGGTTACGTCGGCTATCTCGGCTACGAACTCAAAGCCGACGCCGGCGGCCAACTGGTGCACACCTCCCCCGTCGCCGACGCCGCCATGGTGTTCGCCGATCGCGCCGTCGTCCTCGACCACGAGGCCGGCCGCTGCTACCTGCTCGCCCTCAGCGACCGGGTCGGTGAATCCTCGACCGCGGCGTGGTTCGACGAGACCGCCGCGGTCCTCGCAACCCTGTCCGACTCGGTGCCTGCCGCACCGCCGCCGCTGCTCGTGCGCGCCGACCGCGACGAGCAGATCCGGGTACGGCACGACCCGCAGCGCTACCTCGAACTCATCGGCCAGTGCCTCGCCGAGATCCGCAGCGGCGAAACCTACGAGGTGTGCCTGACCAACACCGCGACCGTCGACCGGCACATCGACCCCCTGCGCACCTACCGGGTACTGCGCAGCATCAGCCCCACCCCGTACAGCGCCCTGCTGCAATTTCCCGGACTGTCGGTGCTCAGCGCATCCCCGGAACGGTTCCTGCGGATCGGCACCGACCGCGTCGTCGAATCCAAACCGATCAAAGGCACCCGGCCGCGTGGCACCACCGCCGCGCAGGACCACGCCCTGCGCGAGCACCTGCGGCACTGCGAGAAGGACCGCTCGGAAAACCTGATGATCGTCGACCTGGTACGCAACGACCTCTCCCGGGTGTGCACCCCCGGATCGGTGCACGTCCCCACCCTCTTCGACGTCGAAACCTACTCTGCTGTACACCAATTGGTGTCCACCGTCCGCGGAACCCTGCGTCCCGACATGACCGCGGTGGACTGCGTGCGGGCCGCGTTCCCCGGCGGCTCGATGACCGGCGCACCGAAACTGCGCACGATGGAGATCATCGACAAACTCGAGGACGGGCCACGCGGCGTCTACTCCGGGGCACTCGGATATCTGTCCCTGACCGGCACGGTCGACCTGTCCATCGTCATCCGCACCATGGTCGCCACCGACCATCAGGTCAGCTTCGGCATCGGCGGCGCGATCGTCGCACTGTCCGATCCGGACGACGAACTCGAAGAAACCCTGGTCAAAGCCGTCGCGATGCGCCGCTGCCTCGCAGACCCCGGCGCGGGCGGCACCGGCGCGACCGAACCCCGCGACATCGCCTCGCTCACCGACGGAACCCGCCGGTGACGGCGGCACCCACCGGGCCGGTCGTCGTCGCCGGAGGCAGGGGCGCCGTCGGCGCGATGCTCGTCGCAGCGCTCCGACGCGACGGCCACCGGATCCATATCCTCGACCCGAACCCCACCGATCCCCCTACCCGACAATACGATCCGCAGTGCACCACCCTCCGCGCAGACGTGACGGCACCGACCCCCACCGCCGAATCCGCACTGCGCGCCGCCGCGACCGTGGTCCTCGCCGTCCCCGAACCGGTGGCCCTCGCCGCGCTCCCCACCCTGGCGACTCTCCTACCGCCCGGCACCTTGCTCGTCGACACCCTGTCCGTCAAAACCGCGATGGCCGGCGCCGTACACACCGAACTACCCGGCCACCCGGCCCTCGGCATCAATCCCATGTTCGCCCCGTCCCTTGCCATCGCGGGCCGCCCCGTCGCCACCGTCGTCTACCACGACGGACCGCAGGTCGAGCGCTTCGTCGCGACGCTACGCAGTTGGGACGCGCGTGTCGTCCCGGTCGGCGCGGACGAACACGACCGGATCACCGCCACCACCCAGGCCCTCACCCACGCGACGGTCCTCGCGTTCGGGTTGGCGCTCGAATCCCTCGACCCGCCCGCCGCCGCAGACGCCACCGCCCCGCCACCGCACATGCTGCTGCGCGCCCTCCTCGCGCGCGTCGCCTCCGGCGTGCCCGAGGTGTACCACGACATCCAGGCGGCCAACCCGTACGCGGCGCACGCCCGCCGCGCACTACGCGACGCCCTCGACGAACTCGACGCGGCTGCCACCGACCACCGGTTCGACGCGTTCGCGGCGGTGATGACCCGGGCACGAACCCCACTCGCACCCGAACTGGACCGGTATCGTGCCCTGTGCGGGCACCTACTGACGATGCTGCCGTCCGCAGCATCCGGACCCGACCTCGAGAACGGGGGGCCCCGATGATCGATCCCGACCTCGGAATCCCACTCGCACCCACCACCGCCCCCGCACCGGTGCGGGCCCGGCTGCGTCCACCGGAACTACCCGACCACGACCCGACCGACCCCGTCGAAAGCGCTGTGATCCGCGGATTGTCCCGCTCCTGGGGTCGCCGCGCCGCGGTCAAGAAGACCGAACCGGACCTCGACGCGATGTTCGAGCCGACGCTCCGCGACTTCCCCGACACGATGATCCCGTTCCACACCCACCCGCGTTACCTCGCGCTCGATGAGCAGCACCGCGCCCGGATCGGGGCATGGGCCTGGATCGCCTACAACAAAAATGTCATCGACATCGAACAGCACGTCGTCAATCCCGGATTCGGGTTGATCACCGCCGACGTATTCGGTCTCGGCCCCCACGACTCCGTCACCGTCGGGGTACTCCAGGCCATGGTCGACGAGCAATATCACACGCTCATGCACCAGAACGTCAACGCGCTGACCCGCCGACGCCGCGGCTGGGCGATGCCCGATGCGGCACTGCCACCGTGCCGCACCGTCCGCGCCCACGACGCGGCGGTCGCTCACGCCCTCGACCCGCGGCACGCGGCGCTGATCCGATTGGCGTTCACCACCGTCGCCGAAACCTCGATCAGCGCCTACCTCGGTCTGTTCACCGGCGACGAGACGATCCAGCCGGTCAACCGCAGCACTGTGGCCGTGCATCGCCGCGACGAACTGTGCCACAGCTCCCTCGCCGGGGAACTACTGACCATGGTGTTCGACGAACTCGACGCCACCGAACGCGAACTGCTGCTCGACGCGCTCGCCACCGGGATCGAGGCATTCACCGGCAACGACATGGACACCTGGGCCGCGATCCTCGCGCACGAGCAGATCCCGGGCGGACAGGTCATGCTCACCGACACCGCCGCGGCGGCCGCCGCGCAACCGGTGGTACAGGACTGCACCGCGATCCGCCGCCTCTGCGCACACCTCGGGGTCGAAACCGACCTCGTGGCACGCGGCCCGTTCGCCCCCCCGCGGTGAACAGCGACGGCCGATCCCCGACGAGCGTCAGCGCCCGGTCGACCTCACCGGCAGAGCCCGCTCCAGCAGAGCCCGTGCCTTCGACACCCGCGACGCCAGTCCCCACAGCGTGACCTTGAGCAGCGCTTCCTGCACGATATTGCCGCTCATCTTCGATTCACCGATCTCCCGTTCGGTGAAGGTGATCGGCACCTCCGCGACGTCGAACCCGGCCTGCAGGGTCCGCCACGCCAGATCCACCTGGAAGCAGTAGCCGTGCGACGCGATCGCATCGAGATCGAGGGCTTCGAGCACATGCCGCCGATACGCGCGGTAGCCGCCGGTGATGTCCTGGACAGCCACCCCGAGCGCGAGCCGTGAGTAGATGTTGCCGCCGCGGGAGAGCACCTCCCGATGCCACGGCCAGTTCACAACCGTGCCGCCGGGCACATACCGCGACCCCAGCACCAGATCGGCACCCGCATCGACCCGCTCGAGCAGAAGATGCAACTGCTCGGGGGCGTGACTGCCGTCGGCGTCCATTTCCACGAGCACGGTGTAGCCGCGCTCCAGACCCCACCGGAACCCGGCAATGTATGCGGCGCCCAGACCGTTCTTCTCGGTGCGGTGCATCACCTCGATGCGCCCACCTGCTCCATCGGCCCTTCGGTCGGCCGCCGCGAGCTCGTCGGCGAACGCGCCGGTGCCGTCGGGGCTGCCGTCATCGACGATCAGCACGTGGGTGTGCGGAAGCGCAGCGTGCAGCCGCTCGACGATCCGTCCGATGTTCTCACGTTCGTTGTACGTCGGAATGATCACCAGGGTGCGGGCGCTCGGTGCGCTCGTGTCCCCGGCCGGCGTCACCGCTGCCATCAAAGGTCCTCCCTGTCGAACCGGCCGGCGGCCGGGGTTGATGCTGCGCCGGACTCGGGCTGTGACCCCGACGCATCGCGTCGCCGGCGGTCGCGCACGAGGGCGACACCGGCGGCGGCCACGGCCCCGACACAGAGCACGAGCTCCGGCCCGGGTCCGAACCGACTAGCCAGCGTAGCGTCTTGCCGCAACTGCACGCGCGCAACCAACGCCGCCGGCTCGAACAAAGCGGTGCGTTGCTGCACCCGACCGTCGGGGTCGATCACCGCGCTGACCCCACTCGTCGCGGCGACAATCACGCTGCGACCATGCTCGACGGCACGCACCCGCGACATCGCCAACTGCTGATACGTCATCTCCGTGTCCCCGAAAGTGGCATTGTTCGTCGGCACCGCCAGCAGCTGCGCACCGGCCTCGACCGAATCGCGGAACGCCCGGTCGAACGCCACCTCGTAGCAGGTGGCCACACCGATCGTGATGCCCGCGGCCGTCACCGTGCCATCGCCGTTGCCCGGCACGAAGAACCCGGCGCGGTCGGCGTATTCGGAGAACAACCGGAAGAACGACCGGTACGGCAGATATTCACCGAACGGCTGGATGATCCGCTTGTCGTGCCGCTCACCGGGCCCGCCCTGCGCGTCCCACACGATCACCGAATTGGTGGTGGTGCCGTCACCGTTGACCAACACCGCCCCCACGAGAATCGGAGCACCGATCGCGGAGGACGCCGCGGTGATCTCCGCGGCAGCATCGGCATTGCGCAGCGGATCGATGTCGGACGCGTTCTCCGGCCAGATCACCACATCCGGGGCGTCGACCTCCCCGGCACGGACCTGCCCGGCAAGCTCGAGGGTCCGCGCGACATGGTTGTCGAGAACCGCCTTGCGTTGCGCATTGAAATCCAGGCCCAGACGCGGCACGCTGCCCTGGATCGCCGCGACCGTCACCTCACGCCCGACCGAATCGGCAGTCTCCGGGGTGACGACCAACGGCCACGCCGCCAACGCTGCGAGCGGCGCCAGCGCCGTCCACGCCACCGCAGGCAGCAGACCTCCGCGAGCCGAGTCACCCCGCCCCGGCGCACCGGCACCGCGGGCGCGGCCACGCAACACCGCGACCACGATCGCTGCCGCACCACTGCCGATCAACGCCACCGCGAACGACACCAGCGGGGCGCCCCCGACCGCGGCCAGCCACACCAGGAACCCGTCCGGTTGCCCGAACGCCAACCGGCCCCACGGAAACCCACCGAACGGCACCGACGAACGTAGATACTCGGTCAGCGACCACGCCGCCGCGATCCACAGCGGCGCCCCCGGCATCGACCGCAGATGCACCACCAACGCCCCGAACACGCCGACGAACAACGCTTCGACCGCGGCCAGCGCCAACCAGGGCAGCGGACCGACATACACCCCGATCCACGGCAACAACGGCACCAGGAACCCGAGACCCGCGAGATAGCCGTACCCGAAACCCGCCCGCCGCCGCATCGGCCGTGCCGTCACCACCGTGACGAGAACAGCGATCCCCACCGGCGCCAGAAACCACAGTGGCCGCGGCGGGAAACTCGCGAACACCAGCAGCCCGGCACCCACGGCGGCAAGCGACCGCACCGACACCGGGGTCAGCCGCCGCCTCCACGACGACCCGGCCCCCGACGCGGCCGGCGCAGCATCCTGCGGGACGGGGCTCACCGCTCGTACACCACACGGCCGCGATGCACGCTGCGCACCAGCACCGGATCCTCGGTGCCCGGCGTCAGATCCGGCAGCGGCGCGACCCGCGACCGCGGATCCGTCGACCAGCGCTGCACCCCGTCCTTGGGAGCACTGATCACCAATTCCCCCGCCTCCCACACCGCATACGACGCCGGCGCCCCCGGATCCAACGTGCCCGCCAGACCGTCCCGGACCCCACCGGCCCGCCACGCCCCCCGCGTCGCCGCGGCGAACGCGGCGCGCGGTGAGATGCCGCTGCCCTCGGTGCGGTGATGCACCGCCGCCCGCAGCATCGCCCAGGGGCGCGGCGCGGTCACCGGCGCATCGGACCCGAACACCAACGACGTGCCGGTCGCCGCGATCGCCGCGAAATCGTTGAGGGCGGCGGCCCGCTCGGTGCCGAGCCGCTGCGCGTACATCCCGGACGTGCCACCCCACGCCGCATCGAACCCCGGCTGCATGCTCGCCAGGATCCCGTACCGCGAGAGCATCTGCGCCTGCGCGGCGGTGACCGCCTCGACATGCTCGAGACGATGCCCGCACGACGCGACCGCGGGTCCACCCAACTCTGCGGCGACCTGCTCGATCGCCGTGAGCGCCGCGGCGGTCGCACCGTCACCGATCACATGGAATCCGGCCTGGATCCCGGCGACGGTGCAGGACCGCAGGTGCGCGGCGATCGCGTCCACATCGAGATAGCTGCGGCCGCAACAGTCCGGCGCATCGAGATACGGCTCCGACAACCACGCGGTGTGCGACCCGAACGCACCGTCGACGAACAGGTCGCCGCCGAGCGCGTGGGCGCCGGTGTCCGCGAGCACCGCGCGCGCCTGCTCCGCCGTCGTCACCGCCTGCCCCCAGTAGCCGCGCACCTGCACCGGATGGTCGAGGGCGAGCAGTTCGGTGAAGTCGTCGAGACCGAAGATGTCGGGGCCACCACATTCGTGCACCGCGACGATCCCGTGCGCGGCCGCGTCGTCGAGGGCCGCGGTGCGGGCGACCGCGCGCTGCTGCGAGGTCAGCGCCGCGTGCGCGGCGACGCGCACCGCATGATGCGCGGCGGCCGTGAGCGGCTGCTGGGGGTGACCACCGTCGAGGTCCGTGACCTGCGCAGCCGCCCGCAACGCGGTGGAGGCCGCCGCCGAATGCGCATCGACCCGCGCCAGGTACACCGCCCGGCCGGGAGCCGCAGCATCGAGATCTGCCGTGGTCGGCGCCGCATCGGGCCAGGTGGTCTCGTCCCAGCCCTGCCCCCAGATGACGGCGTCGTCGTGGGTGGCCGCGAACTCGGCGACCCGGCGCAGCATCTCGGCGCAGCTACCGGTATCGGACAGATCCACCGCAAGCGGGTTCCGCTCGGTGACCGTCAGCCCGTGGGCGGTGACGTGCATGTGGGTGTCGACGAAGCCGGGGGCGACGAACAGTCCACCGAGGTCGATGATCTCGGCGTCCGGATGCAATGCCTTCCCCGGGCGGTCCTGACCGACCCACACGACGCGCCCGTCCGTGACCGCCATCGCGGTCGCGTCCGGGGCGGAAGAACTGTAGATGCGGCCGCCGACGAGCAGCTGGGTGCGCGGTGCTGAACTCACGAGAGTCCAGTCTGCCCCCTCGTCACGGGTGTCGGCGGGGCGGGGTATCGACGATCTCGCCCTCGAGCACCCCGTCGCTGCGGATCACCGGGTCGCTCGGGGCGGGTGCGGTCAGTCGCGGATCGGCACCGAGCACCGTGTGCTCGACGACCTGCCCGTCCACCACCACCGTGCGGGCCCCCCGCACGGTGGTGCCGTGCCGCGCGACCTGCCGCGCCGCGAACATACGCACCAGCGGACGCAGCACCGCGCGGGTCGGCAGCAGCAACACGATGCCGAGCACACCGGTGATCAACCCGGGCATCAGCACCAGGGCGGCGCCGACCCCGATGAGCGCACCATCGGTGAGCATCCGCTCCGGCGTCACGTCGAGGTTCGGTGCCGTGCCGCCGCGCAACGAGGTCAGATCGCGCAGTGCGCGGCGCCCGCGTGAGGCGAGTACCGCGTAGCCGAGCACACTCACACCCAGGAACAGCAGCACTGTGACGAGCGCGCCGAGCGTGGAGCCGAGCCAGGCGAGCACGGCGATCTCCGCGACCACGTAGGCGAGGAACAACAACAGATACATGGCGGTCCTTCCCGATGGCGGCCGCACCCGTCTGCCCTGGGGTGGCCGGCCGTTACCCGATCAACGAACGGAACCGCGATTTTGCTCCCGACCCGGCGCGGCTCGTGCGCGCCGCCCCCGGCACCGCGCCCCGACGTGATCGAATAGCGCGTTGACTGCTCCCGTCCCTGAAGGAACGGGGTTCCTGTTTCATCGGCCACCGCCAGAAAGGAGAACTCCTTTGAGGTCTTACGTCGCCTCCGCAGGCGTTTTATCTCTCTGCCAGCCCGGCAGCGAGGATGTTCCTGGCGGCGTTGGCATCCCGGTCATGGACAGTGCCGCAGCGGCACGTCCACTCGCGGATATTCAACGGCAGACGGTCGTGCAATGCTCCACATTCGGAGCACACACGAGTCGACGGATACCAGCGGTCGACGACCAGCAGGTCACGGCCGTACCAGTCGGCCTTGTACTCGAGCATGGTGCGCAACTGCCGCCAACTCGCATCCGAGATCGCTCGGGCGAGAGAGTGGTTGGCCACCATGTTGCGCACCGACAGGTCCTCGATGGCGATCGCTTGGTTTTCGCGGATCAGCCTCGTAGACAACTTGTGCAGGTGATCGGTCCGCCGATCGGCGATCCGCGCATACACCCGGGCCACTTTCCGTCGGGCCTTCTCCCGATTGTTCGACCCCTTCTCCTTGCGGGACAGTTCCCGTTGGGCCTTCGCCAACTTCAGTCGGTCCCGGCGTTCGTGGCGCGGGTTGGTGATCTTCTCCCCGGTCGACAAGGTCGCCAGGGTGGTCAGGCCGACGTCGATTCCGACCGTGGCGGCAACCTGCGGCAGTGTCGTGATGGTGTCCTCGGTGAGGATCGAGACGAACCAGCGGTCCGCCGAATCACGGGAGACGGTGACCATGGACGGCTCTCCGGGCAATCCACGCGACCAGTGGACATCCAGAGGCTTGGACATCTTGGCCAAGGTCAGTTGTCCGTCACGCCAGCTGAACCCGGACCGGGTGTACTCCGCACTCGCACGCGACTTCTTGCGCGATTTGAATCGCGGGTACTTCGCCCGCTTGGCGAAGAAGTTCGAGAACGCGGTCTGTTGATGGCGCAGCGCCTGCTGCAGTGGTACCGAGGACACCTCCCGCAGGAAGGCCAGATCGTCGGTCTTCTTCCATTGGGTCAGAGCGGCGGACGCCTGCACGTACGTCGTCGACTTCTGCTCGGTGGTGTACCGGCGCTGTCGTTCGTCGAGGGCTTTGTTCCAGACCAGTCGAACGCACCCGAACGTGCGGTTCAGTTCCGCAGCCTGTTCGGGCGTCGGATAGAAGCGGTACTTGAACGCCCGCTTCACCGCCTTCTTCGCCATGGCTTACACAGTACACATTCAATATGTAAGAGAGGAGGAAGGCGTTTCCTCCCGGCCGTGAACGACCGGGTTTCCACGCCTAATCCGCGATGACCGCCGCGGACTGGGCCGTACTGCTGGTGGCGGCCACGGCCGCCGGGTGGGTCGACGCCGTGGTCGGCGGCGGCGGCCTGATCCTGTTGCCGGCGCTGTTCCTCGTCGCACCGCAGCTCACTCCGCAGGCGGCGCTGGCGACGAACAAGCTCACTGCGATCTTCGGCACCGGCGCGGCGGTGCTCACCTTCGCGCGGCGCATCCCGTTGCAGTGGAAGATCCTGGCCCCCGCGGCTCTGGTCGCGGCGGTGTGCGCGGCCGCGGGCGCGGCGGCGGTGTCGCTGATCGACCCGGACGCGTTCATTCCCCTCGTGATGGTGGTGCTGGTGGCGGTGGCGGTGTTCGTCACGGCGCGCCCCGTCCTCGGGACCGCGCCGGCACACAAACCGAGCGTGTTGCGCGTGGTGCTGGTGATCGTGGGGGCGGCCGCGGTCATCGGGTTCTACGACGGCATCCTGGGCCCCGGCACCGGCACCTTCTTCATCATCGTGTTCGCGGCGATGCTCGGCAGCGAATTCGTCACGTCCGCCGCGATGGCGAAGGTCCTCAACTTCGGGTCGAACCTGGGGGCGCTGGTGTTGTTCGCACTCGGCGGGCACGTGTGGTGGACGCTCGGATTGGCCATGGCGGCGTGCAATGTCGCCGGGTCGGTGCTCGGGTCACGCACCGCGCTGCGGCGCGGCGCCGGGTTCGTGCGGGTCCTGCTCCTGATCGTGGTCACAGCGATGGTGATCAATCTCGGAATCCAGCAGTTCGGATGAACAGGCCGATACGCTGCTGCAGGTGAATGTCGTCGATCCCGATTTCCTGGCGCTACCGTTGCCGCGCATCGCCGATGCGGCACTGTCGGTGGCCCGCGCCGCCGGCGCACAGCACGCCGATGTGCGGGTGCATCGGGTGCGCACCCAATCGTTGATGCTGCGTGACAGCGCGGTCCAATCTGCGGTGGACGCGTCGGATCTCGGTGTGGCGGTGCGCGTGCTGATCGACGGAACCTGGGGTTTCGGCTCGCACCCCGACCCGGACCCCGACGGCGCCGCACACGCGGCCACGCGGGCGGTGACGGTGGCACGGGCACTGCGCCCGCTCAACCGCGACCCCGTCGAATGGGCACCCGAACCGGTGTACCGGGACGCGAGGTGGTGCTCGGACTACGAGATCGACCCGTTCGCGGTGCCCACCGGCGAGAAGATCGCGGTATTGACCGACTATTCACGCAGGTTGCAGGGCTCGGACGGGGTGCATCACGTCGCGGCGGGATGCGAACTGGTCAAGGAGCAGAGCTTCTACGCGGACCTGGCGGGCTCGTCGATCGCCCAGCAGCGGGTGCGCGTGCATCCACATCTGGAGGCGACCACCGTGGACCGGGAGGCCGGGACGTTCGAGTCGATGCGCACCCTGGCCGCACCCACCGGGCGGGGCTGGGAGTACGTCGCGTCCGACACCGTGTGGGATTGGTCCGGTGAGCTCGCCGCGCTGCCCGAGTTGCTGGCCGAGAAGGCGCACGCACCGACGGTGACGGCGGGCCCGACGGATCTGGTGATCGACCCGACCAACCTGTGGTTGACCATCCACGAATCCGTCGGGCATGCCACCGAATACGACCGGGCGATCGGCTACGAGGCCGCCTATGCGGGCACCTCGTTCGCGACCCCGGATCAGCTCGGGTCGCTGCGCTACGGCAGCGCCGCGATGCACGTCACCGCCGATCGCACCCACCCGCACGGGCTGGCCACCGTCGGGTTCGACGACGACGGGGTGGCCGCCCAATCGTGGAATCTGGTGCGTGACGGCGTGCTGGTGGGGTATCAGCTCGACCGAGCGTTCGCCGCGAAGGCCGGTGCGGCGCGCTCGAACGGCTGCGCCTACGCCGATTCGGCGCATCATGTGCCGTTGCAACGGATGGCGAACGTGTCGCTGCAACCGGATCCGCAGGTCGATCGCTCCACCGCCGATCTGATCGGCGGGGTCGAGGACGGCCTGTATGTGGTCGGTGACCGCAGCTGGTCGATCGACATGCAGCGCTACAACTTCCAGTTCACCGGGCAACGCTTCTACCGGATCCGCGGCGGCCGCCTCGCCGGGCAGGTGCGCGATGTGGCGTATCAGGCGACCACCACCGACTTCTGGGGTGCACTCGAAGCGGTCGGGGGCCGCTCGACATGGCAGCTCGGCGGCGCGATGAACTGCGGCAAAGCGCAACCCGGACAGATCGCGGCGGTGAGCCACGGCTGCCCGTCGGTGCTGCTGCGGCAGATCGACGTGCTCAACACCCGGCAGGAGAGCGGCCGATGATCGACGCACCCCGGCTCGTCGACTCCGCGTTGGCCGCGTCCCGCGCCGACGAGACGATCGTGCTGGTCACCGACAGCGAAGACGCGAATGTGCGGTGGGCGGGCAGTTCGCTGACCACCAACGGGGTGATGCGGTCGCGCAGCTGGACGGTGATCGCCATTCGCCGCGACCCGCAGCCCCGCTGCGGCATCGTCACCGCCCCGAGTGTGCCTGCCGACGAGGTCGCCGCGGTGGTGGCCGCGGCGGTCGCGGCCGCCGACACCGCCGCCGAGGCCACCGACGCGATGCCGCTGCTGCCCGGCGACGGAGTGCCCGCCGACTGGGCGGACGCGGCGGCCGGCACCGGCATCGAGGTGTTCGGTGACGTGATCGAGGCGCTGGCCGGCGAATTCGGCGACACCGGACGAGATCCGCTGTACGGGTTCGCGCACCACCAGGTGCGCACCACCTGGCTCGGCACCTCCACCGGGCTGCGGCGCCGGTGGACCCAGAAGGACGGGTCGCTCGAGATCACCGCCAAACGCGGCGGGCTGTCCGGCGCCGGCGCGTGGGCGGGGGCCGGCACCACCGACTTCACCGATGTCGACACCGCGGCGCTGGTCACCGAACTGGACCGGCGGCTCGGGTGGGCAGGCACCTCGGTGGCGTTGCCACCGGGCCGGTACGAGACGCTGCTGCCACCGTCGGCGGTGGCGGATCTGATGATCTATCTGATGTGGTCGATGGCCGGGCGCGGCGCCGAGGAAGGGCACACCGCATGGTCACGGCCGGGTGGTACCCGCGTCGGCGAGACCGTGGCGGCGTTGCCGTTGACGTTGTCGTCGGATCCGGGCGCGCCGGGCCTGCGCTGCCCACCGTTCCTCACGGCGACCGCCTCGACCGACACGGTGTCGGTGTTCGACAACGGCCTCGACGTCGGGCGCGTCGACTGGATCCGCGAGGGCTCCGTGCACGCGTTGGCCTATCCGCGGGCCGCGGCGGCAGAATTCTCCGCGCCCGTGACCGTACCCGGCGAGAATCTGCTGCTCACCGGCGGTTCGGATGCCACCCTCGACGAGATGATCGCCGGCACCGAGCGGGGTCTGCTGCTCACGACCCTGTGGTACCTGCGGGATGTGGACCCGTCGACCCTGCTGGTGACCGGCCTGACCCGCGACGGTGTGTACTTGATCGAGGACGGGCAGGTGCGCGGCGCGGTGAACAACTTCCGGTTCAACGAATCACCGCTCGATCTGTTGCGTCGCGCCGTCGAGGTCGGTGCGACCGAGCGGACATTGCCGCGGGAATGGAACGACTGGTTCACCCGTACCGCGATGCCGCCGATGCGTATCCCCGATTTCCACATGTCCTCGGTCAGCGCGGCCCAGTGAGTCCGTCCCCGACGATCGGGAGCCGGTCAGGGTAGGTCGCGGCGGTGCCGCGCGGGGCTGCCGACATGCAGTGCGTTCGGGGCACAGTCCGCGGTGACCAGGGAAGCGGCGCCGATCACCGCGCCGGCCCCGATCGTCACTCCCGGCAGGATCACTGCCCCGGACCCGATCCAGGCGCCGTCCCCGATGTGTACCGATTCTCCGGTGAGCGGCCCGGCGCGCTGTGCGTTCGGTCCGGTGCGGTGACTGCTGGTGAGGACCCGCACATGATCGGCCAGGAAGACACGGTCGCCGACGGTGATGTCGGCGACCGTGTCGAAGAAACACCCGTGGTTGACGAACACCCCGGAGCCGAGCGTCAACCGGCCCAGCCCCTGCACCACCACGCCGCGGTGGATCAGGCTGGGCGCCGACACTCGCACCCCGGCGCCGCGGAGCAACCGGTGCCGCAGGGCGCCGGGTATCAGCGGCAGCCCCGCGGCAGCGACGAACACGGATTGGGACAAATAGATGTGCCGCACCGAGGTAGCGCCTCCCGTAGAGTCTGTCGACAGCCGTCCTTCCGACAGCCGATGTCTCCTAGAGCAGGTCGGCGAGTTCCTTCGTGATCTCTTCCGGGGTGACGGTCGGCTCGAAGCGGCGCACCACCGCGCCCTCGGGGTCGACGAGGAACTTGGTGAAGTTCCACTTCACCTCGTCGGTGCCGATCGCCTCGGGACGCGACTTGCTCACGTGCTCGAACAGGAACCCGTTGTCGGGACCGAAGTCGCCGGGCGCCTGCGCTCGCAGATAGGTGTACAGCGGCGCCGCGTCGTCGCCGTTGACGTCGATTTTGCCGTAGACGGGGAACGTCACGTCGTAGTTCACCGAGCAGAAATCCTGGATCTCGCTGTCGGTGCCCGGCTCCTGCCCACCGAACTGGTTGCACGGGAACCCGACGACCTGCAGGCCGGCGTCCTTCTTCGCACGGTGCAGTGCCTCGAGTCCCTCGTACTGCGGGGTCAGCCCGCACTTGCTCGCAACGTTGACGATCAGCAGGTGCTTGCCGCGGTGCGCAGCGAGGGATTCGGTGCCGCCGTCGGCGGTGGTGACGGTGAAATCGTGGACGCTCACAGCTCTCCTCGGGGGTTGTTCGGGATCGGGCATGTCGAATTCAGATACGCGGGTCTGCACGCCCGGCTCTGTGTACTCGGGGGCACTCGGTGTTTTCGGGTCACTCGGTGGGATCGAGGGTGCAGGCCAACCCGATCGTGCCGGACCGGCCGCGACGCAGCAGGCTGCCCTTGACGGTCAGCCACCCGAACAGTCGGTATTTTCCGATGATCGCGGACCGCGTGTGTTCGGTACCGGCCTCGTCGAGGATCACCGCGGTGCCGGGCACCGCGGCGCTGCGGGGCCGCCCCCGCGCATCGCACACCGCGAGCGTGATGCGCGGATCGCGTCGCACCCGCCCCACCTTGTGCGAACCGGTTGCCGTCCACACCAACAGGCGGTCGCCGTCGGCGACCGCCCACACGGCGGTGGCGACGGCGGTACCGTTCTTGCGGAACGTACTCAGCAGCACGTATTGAGCGGCAGCGAGGTCGGCGAACGACGGTGTGGTGGCTTCCCCATCAGGCATGCGCCCACCCTACGGAACACCCGCCGCTGCGCGTGCGGCGCCGGCCGGTCATCCGCCGGCCGGCGCGCCGCGAGGCACGTCACGGAACGCGACGTTCGGGTCGTGACTGCGTTCGCGCGGCATCCCCAACACCCGCTCGCTGATGGTGTTGCGGGCCATCTCGGTGGTCCCACCGGCGATCGTGTACGACTGCTGCATCAGGAAATCGGTGCCGCATTCGGCGACCGCACCGTCCTCGGCGTCCCACGCCGCACCGCCGTCACCGGTCATCTCGTAGATGATCGTGGTGATCCGGGTGGCAACCTCCCCGGACATCAACCGCAGGATGCTCGCGGCCTGGTCGGTCATCGCGCCGGTCGCCATCGCCTGCCCGACGCGCTGTTGCAGCGCGTTCTTGACCAGTTCGAGGGCGCCGGCCTCACCGATCAGGTCGCGGGCCAGGGGGTCGTCGAGGCGCCCCGCGTCGCGGGCGACCTCGAGCAGTTCGTCGGTCCGCGACCCGCCGCGGCTGTTGCCGGCAGGCAACGTCGCGTACGGGGAGCGCAACAGCAGCCGTTCGTGGAACATCCAGCGCGTGCCGACGGTCCACCCGGCGTCGACCTCGCCGATCCGGTCACTGTCCGGGATCCGCACGTCGGTCATGAACTCCTGGCAGAACTCCTTCGACCCGCTGAGCATTTCGATGCGGTGCACCTCGATGCCCTCGGCCATCAGCGGCACCATGAACACCGTCAACCCGCGATGCTTGGGCACATCCCAGTTGGTGCGGGCCAGGCACAACGCCCAGTCCGACCACCAGGCGCCGGTGGTCCAGATCTTCGAGCCGTTGAGGATCCAGTCGTCGCCGTCGCGCACCGCGGTGGTCACCGCGCCCGCGACATCGGAACCACCGCTGGGCTCGGAGAGCATCTGCATCCACAGTTCCTCGCCGCGCAGGATCGCCGGGATGTGCCGCTTCTTCTGTTCCTCGGTGCCGAAGTCGAGGAGCACCGCTGCGCACGGCACGAACGTCGGTGCCTGCAGGCGCGCCGGATACTCGAAACCGGCCAGTTCGTCGTTGAGGACCCGCTGGTGTGCGGGGGTCAGTCCCTGCCCGCCGTACTCGCGGGGAATGCTGACCCCGGCGAGCCCGGCGTCGAACATCGCCCGCTGCAGTGCGCGATCGTGGGTGACCGCCGCGAGTTCGGCCTCGTCGGAGGTTTCCTTACGCAGCACACCGATGTGGGCAGCAGGATCGGCGGGCGCGAGATTCGCACGGATCCAGGTGCGGGCGCGGGCGCGGAACTCGTCGAGTGTGTCGATCTCGACCTCGGTCTGGGTCACTGTGCGCTCTCCTTCGACGTGGCGGCAGCTGCGATGACGGCGTCGGCGAGCGCCCCGCGGTGTTCGGCGGGGGTGCCGTAGGTGGACCGGTTCGCGGCGACGCGCCGGGTGTACAGATGCAGGTCGTGTTCGAAGGTCAGGCCGATGCCGCCGTGGAACTGCACGCATTCCTGCATCAGGTCGGCGGCATGATCGCCGACATAGGCCTTCGCCGCGCTCGCCAGCCGCGCCGCGTCGGGGGCATCCACCGCGACCGCGGCGGCCGCGGCGTCACTGATCGCGTGACACGCCTCGAGCCACATCTTCATGTCCGCGAAACGGTGCTTGATCGCCTGATAGGAGGCGAGGGCCCGACCGAACGAGTACCGGTCGAACGCCCACGCCACGGTGGTGTCGAACGCTGTCTGCAGCGCCCCGACGGTTTCGGCGCAGCCCAGCACGATTGCCAGATGCCGGGCGTACTCGGCGTCGGCGGCACCGTCGCCCGCGGCGCCGAGCAGTGCGCTCGCAGGGAGCCGCACCCCGTCGAAGTCGACCTTCGCGTAGCGGCGGGTCAGATCCACCGAACGCATCGCGGTGATGGTCACGCCGGGAGTGTCGCGCGGTACGAGGACGTGGCTGAGACCCTCGCCGGTACGGCCGGTCACCAGCAGCACCTCGGCGGTGCCTGCCGCCTCGACGGGGCGTTTGGTGCCGTGCACGATCACCTCGTCGCCGTCGACGGTGATCTCGAGTGCTGCGGTGGCGGCGCGGGCCCCGGGGGCGGGTTCGGCGGTGCACCATGCGCCGGTGACGGAGCCGTCCAGCAACCCGGCGAGAGTGTCGGGGTGGCTGTCGTGCCTGCCGAGCAGGGCCGCGACGATGTTGGTCGGGACGAGCGGTCCGGGGGCGGCGCGCCGGCCGAACTCGTACGCGATCAAGGTCAGGTCGAGCAATCCGGAGTCGCTGATGGAGCCGCCGCCGTGTTCCTCGTCGACGAGCAGGCTGGTCCAGCCGAGTTCCGCACCGGCACGCCAGAAGTCCGAGTCGTATCCGGCGGCGTCGTCGCGCAGACCGCGCAACACCGCGACGGGGGTGCGTTCCTGCAGGAACCGTGCGGTGGTGTCTCGGAAGAAGTCCTGGTCGGGCGTGGGTTCGAGCAGCATGCAGTGCCTCTCGTCTCGGTGGCACTCACCAACGGAGTACCTCAATCTCAATAATGAGAATATAGTTATCCCATCCTGTAAAGGAAAGTCTCTTCCCTGAGCTGTGGGAGACCACCACCGCACCCGGATACTGGAGGACGTGACCGCGCCGAACTCGAACGACGACACCGCAGCAGTAGACGTGCATCTGCCCGCCGGGACGCTGACCGCCCCGCAACTGCAGGCCCTCGCCGACCTCGCCCACACCCACGCCGGTGGCATGCTGCACCTGACCATGCACGCCCACCTGCGACTGCACGGCCACCGCGCACACCTCACCGCCGCCCTCACGGACGCCGGATTCACCGTTGGCCACCCCGACCTGCCGCACCTGCTCGCGTCCCCGCTCAGCGGACGCATCGGAGGACTACGCGACATCCGGCCCCTCACCGACGCCGCGCTCCCCCACCTGCCCACCGCCCACCCCGGCGCGGTACTCGGACTCGACGACGGCACCGGCGACATCGTCGCGCTGACCCCCGATCGCGCCCTGCTCGCCCTGCCCGGCGACGAATGGACACTGGTCCTCGCCGGCAAGGACACCGGCCTCCGGCGTTCCGGCCCCGCCGCCGCCCTCGACCTCCTGCTCGCCACCACCGCCACCGCGGAACCCTCTGCCGCCCCGGCCACGCCCGTCGCCCTGCCCACACCCCCGAACCCACCGATCGGATGGCTCGACCAACCCGACGGCACCGTCACCCTCGCCGGAGGCCTCACCGGCGGCGTACTCCCCGCCCGCCTCGCCGAATTCCTCGCCGCCGTCGACCACCCCCTCGTCCTGACCCCCTGGCGCTCGATACTGCTGTGCGACCTCCCCGAACAGATCGCCGAACAAGTCGTACGGGTCCTCGCCCCGATGGGATTGATCTTCGACGCACACTCACCACAGCTGCGGTAACGACCGAACAGCCCCGCAACCCGCACCATCGGCCTACCGTGACACAGGTGAGTTCCGACCCCTCAGACTCCGCCTCCCCCACCGCCGACCCCGACACATTCGACGTGATCGTGCTCGGCGGCGGCCCCGCAGGCGAGAACGCAGCGCAGTACGCCATCGCCGGATCCGACCGCACCGCCGCCCTCGTCGAACACGAACTGGTCGGCGGCGAATGCTCCTACTGGGCCTGCATGCCCAGCAAAGCCCTACTGCGCCCCACCCAGGTCCTGACCACCGCCACGCACATGCCCGGCGTGCAACAACACGTCACCGCCGACCACGTCGACACCCCCGCCGTCCTCGCCCGCCGCGACACCTTCACCTCAGACCACGACGACTCCTCACAAGTACTCTGGGCCGACGCCGCAGGCATCGACGTGATCCGCGGCCACGGCAGCCTCACCGGAATCCGCACCGTCACCGTCACCGTCACCGTCGACGGCGACCACCCCCGCACCCTGCACGCCCGCCACGCCGTCGTCCTCGCGACCGGCACCCTCGCCACCGTCCCCGACCTCCCCGGACTGCGCGCGGCGCTGCCCTGGACCTCCCGCGACGCGACCAACCTACGGCAGATCCCACGCCGGGTCCTGCTGATCGGCGGCGGCGTCGTCGCCTGCGAAACCGCCACCTGGCTACGACAACTCGGTGCCGACGAGATCACCGTCGTCGTACGCGGACCCCGACTGCTCGCACAGGCCGAGCCGTTCGCCGCCGACGCCGTCGCCGCCCGGATGCATGCCCACGGCGTGGAGGTGCGATTCGGCACCGAAGTCCGCTCGGTGGCGCGCCCCGACGCCCGCGATACCGGCGTCGGCATGATCCACGGCGGCCCGATCACCGTGGATCTGACCGACGGCAGCACCCTCGAGGTCGACGAACTCGTCGTCGCCGCAGGCCGCAGACCCACCACCGACGGCCTCGGCCTGGACTCGGTGGGGCTCGACACCAACGAAGGCGTCCCCGTCGACGACCATCTCACCGTCACCGGCGTCGACGGCACCTGGCTGTACGCGGTCGGCGACGTCAACGGCCGCGCCGCCCTGACCCACATGGGCAAGTACCAGGCCCGGGTGTGCGGCGACGTCATCGCCGCTCGCGCCGAGGACCGATCCCTCGGCGGATCCCGCTACCGGGCGAGCGCCGACCACGGCCAGGTCCCGCAAGTGATCTTCACCGTCCCCGAGATCGCCTCCGTCGGCCATACCGCCGCATCCGCCCACGACGCCGGATTCGACGTCGAGGTGCTCGAGTCCGACATCGACGTCGCCGGCGCCGCCCTGCACCGCGACGATTTCACCGGGCACGCTGCGCTCGTCGTCGACCGCGCCACCGACGTCCTCCTCGGCGCCACCTTCGTCGGATCGGAGGTCGCCGAACTCGTCCACGCCGCCACCGTCGCGATCGTCGGGAAGGTGCCCCTCGACCTGCTCTGGCATGCCGTCCCGGCCTACCCCACGGTCAGCGAAGTGTGGCTGCGTCTCCTCGAAACCCGCCGCCACTGAAACTCTTTCGCACTGGCGGCAGACACAACATCGTCATACAAGCCGACCTCCACCGGCCCGACAAGACCGGATCAGTGCAGGACCTCAGGGAATACGCGCGGTCGAGCGGAGCCCGACGACGTGGACCTGGACCCGTGTGCCGCCAGCCCGAATGAACCGACTCGGCCGCCGCGAGAGTCTGCGCGAGCAGGACCGCGATCGTCATCGGCCGCCGCCCGTCGACCGGCGAGCGGGACGTCGTAGGCATCGAGGAGGCGAAGAATCCCGTCGGGCGTGCAGGAATGGACCCCTTCTCCCCGAATGACATTGCAGCGAAGCTGTGCATGGTGACTCCATCGGCGTCCATGCCCACCTCGGCGCACCGGTTGCGCTTCATGCGCACGTACGTGTGCGAGGCAGGATCGTCACCGGCCAGCACAGTGGCAAGGCATGGGCGATGTCCGTGCAACTCGGTGAAATACGCGGCGTCACGGGCAACGGCGCCGTGCAGCATTGCTGCTACGGCGCGCCCGTCGAGGAGGTCTGCGGTCACGATCGGTCCTCTCGATCGAGTCGAGAGGACACCCGGGCGGTCGATGTCGACCCTGATAACCTACGGGCAGTGAACACCATTTCTTGTGCGTGACCTCCGAGTCTCGCGTCGACAGTGACCGACGCCGCGCGTCTGCGGCGGTGATTCCGCATGCCGTGTATGGGAACCCGACGCCGGGTTCCCCGCGACCGCATCCCACCGGAATCTTCCCTCGGAGTTCCCATGTCCACCACCTCGTCCACCGACACTTCTCTGTCCCATACCGACCTGCACGGCGACTGCAGTCGCTGTCATGCACTATGCTGCACCGTCTTCGGGTTCTCCCGCTCCGCGGACTTCGCCGCCGACAAACCCGCCGGGTCGCCGTGCGCACACCTCGGGTCGACGTTCTCCTGCACCATCCACGACGCATTGCGCCCGCGCGGCTACCGCGGCTGCACCGTGTTCGACTGCTTCGGTGCGGGACAGGCGGTCTCCGCTCGGATCCCCGCCGAACACCTCACCGCGGCGTTCCCGAGGATGAAGCAGCTGCACGAGATGCTGTGGTATCTCGCCGAGGTACAGCACCGCGCATTCGCCCCCGAGACCGTCGCCGCCGCCCGCACCCTCTGCTCCTCGATCACCCGGGCCACTCGTAGCGACGCCTCCGAACTGCTCACCCTCGACCTGGGCCTACTGCATGAGCAGGTGCGCGCCCTGCTCATCGACGTCAGTGTCGAACTGCGCGCGTCGTATCTCGCGTCCGCCGCACCGGATCCCCAGCTGGGTCCCGGCGCAGACCTGGCAGGCCGGTCCCTGCGTGGCCGCCGACTGTGCGGCGCCGACCTGCGCGGCGCATGCCTGATCGGCACGGACCTGCGGGACTGCGATCTGACCGCGGTGGACCTACTCGGCGCCGACCTGCGCGATGCCCGCCTCGACGGCGCCGACCTGTCGTCGGCGTTGTACCTGACCGGCCCGCAGGTCGCGGCGGCGCGCGGTGATCGCGACACGACGCTGCCCCCATGGGTGCCGGCGCCCTCGTGGGGCCGGCAGCCCTGAACTGCCCGAACCACCGGCCCCGCCGAACCCGTCGGTCCCTCCTGGCACACTGGATTCGCACATGCGTACGACGACCACGGGAAGGTGGGTGCTCCGATGGGGAGCCGGGACGAGTCGGGCCTACTCGAGTGGGTCGCGTCGTACCTGGAGACACTGCAGACCGCGAAACGCTCAGCGCACACCGTCAAGGCCTACCGTCTGGATCTGCACGGGGTGTGTGCCGCACTCGCGGCGGCGCGCGGCGGCGCCCCGGCGGAACTGACCATCGCGGACCTCACGATCCGCGCATTGCGTACCGCGTTCGCCGCGTTCGCCCGCGAACGCCAACCGGCGTCGGTGCGCCGCGCGTGGTCGGTGTGGAACAACTTCTGCAACTTCCTCGTCACCGAGGGGCTTTCCGAGGGCAATCCGATGGCCTCGATCACCCAACCGAAGCGACCCGAACACACCCCGAAGGCCTTCAAGCCGGCCGCCGTCGGGCAACTCGTCGACACCTTGACCCACGACGCGCAGCATCCGAGCGGATCGTCGCGGGATTGGCCGCAGCGCGACCTGGCGCTGGTCGCGACACTGCTGCTCACCGGGATCCGATCGGAGGAGTTGATCTCGCTGGATCTGGGGCACATCCTCGGCGGGATCGACGCCCCGGTCCTGCGGGTCCACGGCAAGGGCGCGATCGAACGGGAAATCCCCCTCGAAGACAGCTGGACGGCGATCGTCTCCACCTACCTGCACGAGCGCTACACCCGGTTTCCGCCGCTGCGGCGGTCGGTTCTCGCCGACCGCACGGATCTGCCGGTGTGGGAGCGGCACACCCCGGCCGATCCGTTGTTCGTCGGGGCCGATGGGCAGCGCATCACCCGCGGCACCCTGCAGTACCGGGTACGGCGCATGTACCGGCGGGCCGGCATCGAATCCGAACGGAAGCGGGGAGCGCTCGCGCACGCGCTGCGGCACACCTTCGCGACCTCCCTGGCCGACAACGGTGCCACGATGGTCGAACTGCAGCAATTGCTCGGGCACCGATCCTTACAGACCGTGCAGATCTACACCTCGGCGACCAACGATGCGGTACGGCACGCGGCCCGGCACAACCCCGTCTACGGATTGCTCGGTGGATCCGATCGCACTGTGGACGACGGCGAGAGCTGACAGACTGGTTCCGAACCGCAGTGTCGAGGTGCGCGTCCCCACGTGAGGACGCACCGAGAACAACGAAGGAGCTTGCATGAGCGTCGAATCGGTGGAAGCTGCGCGTCATCGCGTCGTGGTGATCGGATCAGGGTTCGGTGGGTTGTTCGCCGCGCAGGCCCTCGCCCGCGCCGATGCGGACGTCACGTTGGTAGCGCGTACTACCCATCACCTGTTCCAGCCGTTGCTCTACCAGGTGGCGACGGGCATCCTCTCGGTCGGTGACATCGCCCCGGCCACGCGCATGGTGTTGCGCAAGCAGGACAACACCCAGGTGCTGCTCGGGGAGGTCGAGGACATCGACCTCGCGAACCGGACGGTCGGATCCCAATTCCTGGAGCGCCGCACCGTCACCGAATTCGACTCGCTGATCGTCGCGGCCGGCGCGGGTCAGTCCTATTTCGGCAACGATCATTTCGCCGAGTTCGCGCCCGGTATGAAGACGATCGACGATGCGCTCGAGTTGCGAGGACGGATTCTGGGGGCGTTCGAGCAGGCGGAATTGTCCGACGACCCCGAGGAACAGGCCCGGTTGCTCACGTTCGTCGTGGTGGGGGCGGGCCCGACCGGTGTGGAGCTGGCCGGGCAGATCGCGGAATTGGCGCATCGCACCCTCAAGGGCACCTTCCGCAATATCGACACGACGCGGGCGCGTGTGGTGTTGCTCGACGGCGCATCGGACGTGTTGCCCGTGTACGGCGGGAAGTTGTCGAAGAAGGCCCGCCGAACCCTCGAGGGACTCGGTGTGGAAATTCAGCTGGGCGCGATGGTCACCGGCGTCGACGCGGACGGCCTGACGGTCAAGGAGAAGGACGGTACCGAGCGACGCCTCGAATCGCAGTGCAAAGTGTGGTCGGCGGGGGTGGCTGCGAGCCCGCTCGGCAAGCAGCTGGCGGAGCAGTCCGGTGCGGGCATCGACCGGGCCGGCCGGGTCGAGGTCCTGCCGGACCTGTCGCTGCCGGGGCACCCGAACGTGTTCGTGATCGGCGACATGATGTCGCTCGACAAGCTTCCGGGACTTGCGCAGGTCGCGATGCAGGGCGGCAAGTACGCGGCGAAGCAGGTCGTCGCCTCACTCGAGGGGCAGGATCCGTCGCAGCGGCCACCGTTCAAGTACTTCGACAAGGGGTCGATGGCCACGATCTCGAGGTTCAGCGCGGTCGCGAAGGTCGGCAAGCTCGAGATCAGTGGTTTCCTCGGCTGGATCGCGTGGTTGTTCATCCACCTGCTGTATCTGGTGGGGTTCTCGTCGAAGATGTCGACGTTGTTGTCGTGGGCGCAGGCGTTCTTCTCGGCGGGGCGCAACGAGATGGCGGCGACGGAGCAACAGGTGTTCGCGCGGATCGCGATCGAGCGGCTCCGCGACCACGAGAACGGCATCGGCACGGGCACCGACGCTGCCGCCGAGAAGGACACGGACTCTGTGCCGGGGGGTCGCAAGGCCGCCGGCTGACAGGTCACCGCGTGGTCAGTTCCCGATGCGGGAGCTGTCCTCGATGTTCGCGAGCCGCACCTGGCCCTGGGAGACGAGGCGGTCCTGCTCGTCGGTGATCAGCACGCGCCACAATTGCTGGGTGCGGCCCCGGTGGATGGGGGTACCGACGGCGGTGAGGACACCTTCGCGGGTGGCGCGCAGGAAGTCGGTGTTGTTGTTGACACCGACGACGTTGCCGCGGTCGCCGAACCAGGTGGCGCCGCCGATGCTCGCGATCGTCTCGATGACCGCGCAGTACACGCCGCCGTGCACGATGCCGTAGGGCTGATGCTGAGTGGGGCTCACCGTCCACTGCGCCCGGACTGCGTCAGCGGTCAGTTCCAAGAATTCGAGCCCGAGCGCCGTCCCGAAACCGGTGCGATTGAAGGCGGTCATCTCATCGAGCGTGGCGGTGGGATCGGGGATGGACTGATCGGTCATGTCTGGGCATTCTCCTGCTCGATCGGGGCCGGCGGGGCGCCGGTGGCCGTCGAACTATGGTAGGACATGGTCGTTTTCGCCGGTGGCGCCGCAAGCCCCCATGGCGGGTTCCGAACAGAGCGGCGGGGGCCGCCGGGGGGGCGGGCGGCGGGGTGCCCCGGAGAGGGGCCGCCCCCGCGGCGGGGCCCCACAACACACCAAGAAACGATGAATGGCTCCGGACAAGGAAGGAGATATG
>NZ_JBHWXB010000017.1:69831-120237 GCF_042729855.1 Rhodococcus sp. NPDC060090
GGGGCGTTTAAATTTGGTATGTTGTGGTCTGTTTGGGCGGGGGCCGCCCCACCCCCCCTGGGGGGTTTCCCACCTGCGGGGGGGGCCTGGGGTGGTGATCGCGCGCCCCGCCGTCGGGATGGACCGGGAGTCTCTGCAGCCCTCAGGACTCCGGCGCGGTCCGGTGTTGCACGTCTTCCACTATAGGGAAGGCTGACCTAATCCCACAAGACCTCGGACCGGATGTCCTGCCGCCACGAAGGCGTCGAGCAACTGTTGGCCACGCCGCGCCGCGGTGCGACGGGAGGCGCCGCCGAGTACGGGTAGCTGCGATGCGCCGGTGACGACCGCGCGCCCGACCATCGCCCAGAACCGGGCGCCGTCGAGCGGAGCGCATCGCTGCACCGCCTCGTGCACCGCGGCCAGGGCGGTCACGGCGCGGTGTGCGGTCCACACCGCCATAGCCTCCTCGCACGGCAGCACCACGACCTCACGACCGGCGGCGGCGCGGTCGCCGGGAAGCACGCGCAGGGTGTCGTCGGCGACGCCGGCCCAGTCGATGCATCCGTCGCTGTCCTGATGCAGCCAGAGGTTGTCGAGGCCGGGATCCCACACGCGCCCCTCGAGGGCGAGGGGGGCGAGCACCCGGCCGACGACGGCATGGATGAGCGCGGCGGCGACCTGCTCGGCGGCGATACGTGGTTCGTCGACGTCTTCGAGGGAGCGTCGATAGAGCAGTTCGATGCGCTCGGTACGTTCGGGACTGCCGAGGCTCCACCAGCGGCGCTTGGGTTCTTCGTCGATACAGGCCACGGCGTAGACGCGGGGCGATCCCGCGGCGAGTGCCCGCAGTCGAGTGCGGGTGTCTTCGAATGCGCGGACGCTCCGGTCGTCGAACATGGGGACCGGAGCGGTGGTGGTCGGTGGCAGCAGCAGAGTCGTCATCCGACACCTCTCTTGTCGACGGGCACCCAGCGGGTTGCTTAGGTAAGGCTAACCATTACATCTGGGGTGGAGGTCGCGCAACCCGCCACACCGAAACAGCGACCGCCGACCCTCGCCGACAAGCACCACCCGGTGACAGACCGAAATAGGATTCCGTAACCTAACTCCAGACCCACCCGAGAACGCCGTCACGAGGAGCGCCCCACGCACGTGGCCACCATTCGACCCACTTCCACCGAACTCTCGGCCACCGAACCCACGGCCACCGAGTTCACCGGCCCGCCCACCACGGCCCGCCGCCTCCTCGCGGAGCTACTGGACCTCGCCCTCCTCGCCATCCCCCTCGCCATCGGCGCGCTACTCGTCGACACCCTCGCCGACGCCAACGGAGGCGGACAAACCGACCGCGTCGTCTTCGGTGCCGCCGCCCTGGTCGCCACCATCGGGGTGCTGCTGTGGAACCGCGGCCACCGCGAAGGCCGCACCGGCGCGAGCCTCGGCAAGACCTGGACCGACCTGATCACCCGCGACCCGGACACCGGCGCTCCCATCGGCACCCGCCGCGCCCTGCTGCGCCGCCGCACCGAGGTCGTCATGGCCCGCACTGCCGCCGACGACGGCTTCACGCCGCTGCCCGCGGACACCAGCGTCGCCGGAATCCGCCGCAAACGACTCCTCGGGCTCCTCACACTCGCCGTGATACTCGTCCTGGTCCTCCTCGCCAGCGTCGCCATCGGTGCCCGTCCGATGACCTTCCCCGAGGTGTTTCACGCGCTGTTCGTCAACGACGGCTCCGAAACCGATGTGATCATCCACTCCCTGCGCATCCCCCGCACCCTGCTCGGCCTGCTCGTCGGCATCGCCCTCGGTGTCGCCGGTGCCCTCATCCAAGGCCACACCCGCAACCCCCTCGCCGACGCCGGGCTCCTCGGCATCAACGCCGGCGCGGCGCTGTTCGTGGTCCTCTCGATCTACCTGCTGGGCACCAGCAGCCCCGCCGAATACCTGTGGTTCGCGTTCGCGGGATCCCTGTTCGCCAGCGTCGTCGTGTTCGGATTCTCTTCGATCGGCAACGGCAGCTCGAGCCCCCTGAGCCTGGCCCTCGCCGGCGCCGCCGTCGCCTTCTTCCTCCAGGCCATGATCCAAACCGTCGTCCTGCTCGACCAGACCAGCCTCGACGGCTACCGCTTCTGGGTCGTCGGCTCCGTCGCCGGCCGCGGCATGGACGTGCTCTGGCAGGTCCTCCCCTTCATCGTCGTCGGCCTCGTGATCGCCCTCGCCGGCACACCCGGACTCAACGTGCTCAGCCTCGGCGAGGACGTCGCCCGCTCCCTCGGCACCAACGTCGTACTCACCCGCGTCATCGGCATTGCCGTGATCACCATCCTCACCGGCGCCGCCACCGCCGCGTGCGGCCCCATCGCGTTCGTCGGCCTCATCGTCCCGCACATCGCCCGCGCCATCACCGGCCCCGACTATCGCTGGCTCGTTCCCTACGCGGGCCTACTCGGCGGTGTGCTGCTCGTCCTCGCCGACGTCATCGGCCGCATCGTGGTGCGCCCCGGCGAACTGCAGGTCGGCATCGTGCTCGCCCTGGTCGGCGCCCCATTCTTCATTGCCCTCGTCCGCCGCCGGAAGCTGGTGTCGCTGTGACCGACCTGACGAAAATCGACCCGGCGACGACCCCACCCGCCCCGGACGGGGCACCACACCGCCGGCGTATCCCCATCCAAGCCTCCACCGCCGTGCCCGCCCGACCCGCCTTCCGCATCGGCCGCTGCTCGGTCGTGTGGCGCGGCCGCCAAGTACTCGTATGCGTCCTGCTCGCCGTCGCCGCGTTCCTGCTCCTGTGCATCGGACTCGGCCGCGGCGACTACCCGATGTCCGTCCCCCAGGTCATCGAGGTGCTCATCGGCGGCGGCGAACGCCTCGACCGGTTCATCGTGTTCGACCTACGGCTCCCCCGCGGCATCGGCGCGCTCGTGGTCGGCGCCTCCCTCGCCGTCTCCGGCGCCATCACCCAATCCCTCTCCCGCAACGCCCTGGCCAGCCCCGACATCCTCGGCATCACCGCAGGCGCCAGTGCCGCCGCCGTCGCCCTGATCGTCGTCACCAGCGGCGGCACCATCGTCGGGCTCCTCGCCGCACTAGGCCTACCCCTGGCAGCACTCGTCGGTGGCCTGCTCACCGCCTCCGTCCTCTACCTCCTCGCCTGGAAGAACGGCGTCGACGGATTCCGGCTCGTCCTGATCGGCATCGGCGCGAACGCCATGCTGATCGCCCTGACCAACTGGATGCTCGTCACCGCCGACATCAACGACGTCTCCCGCGCCCAGGTCTGGCTCACCGGCTCCCTCAACGGCATCAGCTGGAACCAGGTCATCCCCGCCGGAATCGCCCTCGCCGTCATCGGCACCTGGACGATCATCGCCGCGTTCACCATCGGCGCCCTGCGACTCGGCGACGACACCGCCCGCTCCCTCGGCATTCGACTGCAGTCCCAACAGGGCATGCTGCTCATCGCCGCATGCGCCCTCGCCGCCATCGCCACCGCCGCCGCAGGCCCGATCGGCTTCGTCGCGCTCGCCGCACCCCAAGTCGCGATGAGACTCGTGCGCTCGGCAGGCCCACCGATCATCGCCTCCGCGTTGACCGGCGCCGCACTCGTCGTCGGCGCCGACATCATCGCCCGCACCATCCTGCCGGTCGCCCTCCCGGTCGGTCTGGTGACCTCCGCACTCGGCGGCCCGTTCCTGCTGTATCTGCTCGTGCGATCCAACCGGAAGGTTTCAGTGTGACCGACATCCAGCCCCTCGACACGCACTCAGCCGATGCGGACACCACCACAGCCTCCCGACTCGTCGCCGAACACCTCCGACTCGGCTACGGAGACCGCCTCATCGTCGACGACCTCGACCTCGAAATCCCCACCGGCGTGATCACCACCATCATCGGACCCAACGGCTGCGGAAAATCCACGCTGCTGCGCTCACTGAGCCGGTTGCTCAAACCCCGCGCCGGGCACGTCCTGCTCGATGGCCACCAGATCACCAAAATGCGCACCCGCGACGTCGCCCGCGTCCTCGGCATGCTCCCCCAGGCACCCGTCGCCCCCGAAGGCCTCACCGTCGCCGACCTCGTCGCTCGCGGCCGCCACCCCCACCAGACCTGGATGCGGCAATGGTCCGGCGACGACGAAGACGTCGTCTCCACCGCACTGGCCCGCACCGGCATCGCCGACCTCGCCGACCGCCCCGTCGACGAACTCTCCGGCGGCCAACGTCAACGCGCCTGGATCTCCATGGCCCTCGCGCAGGGCACCGACATCCTGCTGCTCGACGAACCCACCACCTACCTCGACCTCGCACACTCCATCGAAGTACTCGACCTCGTCGACCAACTCCACAGCGAACTCGGCCGCACCGTGGTGATGGTCCTGCACGACCTCAACCTCGCCGTCCGCTACAGCGACCACCTCGTCGTCATGCGCGACGGCAAGGTCATCGCCTCCGGCCCCCCGACCCAGGTCATCTCCGTCGAACTGCTCCGCGACGTCTTCGGACTCGACGCCTCCGTCATCGGCGACCCGGTCTCCGGCCGCCCCCTGATCGTGCCCATCGGCACCCGACACGTCTACGGCACCGTCGGCGGCGACACCCCACCCCAAAACCTACGACCCTAGGTAGTACGCACAAATGTCGGAGACTACGTAGAATCACCCTATGGCAGCACTAGGCGAACTCGAGCGAGCAGTGATGGACCACCTGTGGTCGTCCACCGAACCCCAGACCGTGCGACAGGTCCACGAAGGCCTCTCCACCCGACGCTCCCTCGCATACACCACCGTCATGACCGTCCTTCAACGCCTCGCGAAGAAGAACCTCGTCATCCAGCAACGCGACGACCGCGCCCACCGCTACCTCCCCGTACACGGCCACGACGAGCTCGTCGCCGGCCTCATGGTCGACGCCCTCGACCAGGCCGACGAAACCGCCGGACGCACCGCCGCACTCGTCCACTTCGTCGGCCGCGTCGGCGCCGACGAAGCCGCCGCGCTGCGCGCCGCACTGGCCGAACTCGAAGCCCAACACAGCACCGACCGACCCACCGGAAAAGTGAGCTGACAGACTCGACTCCATGAATGCGACCACAGCGCTCGTATTCGGCACACTTGCGCTTCTCCTCGCCGGCCCCGTGCCCGGGCTCCTCGCCCGCGCCACCTGGCCGCACCGCAACCCACGCGCGGCGCTCGTACTGTGGCAGGCCATCGCACTGGCCGCCGTCCTGTCCGCGTTCAGCTCCGGCCTGGCCATCGCCAGCCGACTGCTGGTCCCCGGCGACGACGGCCGACCCACCACCGGCCCCCTCGAGGAGATCGACGCACTCGGACTGCCCCTGTGGCTGACCTACATCACCGTCTTCATGCTCACCCTGCTCATCGGCGGACGCCTGATCTACTCGATCCTGCACGTCGCTGTCCGCACCCGCCGCCGCCGCTCCCGGCACCGCATGCTCGTCGACCTCCTCGACCGCCGCGACAACATCTCCGCCGTCCGCACCCTCCCCCACGTACGGATCCTCGACAGCACCGACCCCATCGCCTACTGCCTGCCCGGAATCCGGCACCGCGTCGTCCTGTCCGAAGGCACCCTCGACAACCTCACCGACGACGAACTGCGCGCCGTCCTGCGCCACGAACACTCCCACCTGCGCGCCCGCCACGACCTCATCCTCGAAGCATTCACCGCCGTGTACGAAGCCTTCCCCCGCTGGGTCCGCTCCGGGTCGGCACTCGGCTCCGTGCAACTGCTCGTCGAAATGCTCGCCGACGACTCCGCCGCCCGCGTCACCGGCCCCACCCCCCTGGCCCGAGCCCTCATCACCTGCGCCGGCGCCCACGCCCCCACCGGCGCGCTCGCCGTCGGCGGACCCTCCACCCTGCTACGAGTACAGCGCCTCGCAGATCCCGGCCCCGACCTCACCATCTCCGCATGCGCCTACATCGCTGCCGCCGCGATCCTCGTCGTCCCCACCGTCGCCGTCGCCGTCCCCTGGCTGACCGAGCTCACCCGACTCTTCACCCACTGACACGCCCCGTACTTCCATTCGATTTCGATCACGCCCCCTTTCGGGGGAAGCTGTACCCCATGACCGACGAACACACCGAGACCCCCCTCGCCCAGATCGGCGTGACCGGCCTGGCCGTCATGGGGTCCAACATCGCCCGGAACTTCGCCCGCCACGGCTACACCGTCGCCCTGCACAACCGCAGCATCGCCAAAACCGACGCCCTGCTCGCCGAACACAGCAGCGACGGCACCTTCGTGCGCACCGAAACCATCGACGAGTTCGTCGGCGCACTCGAAAAGCCCCGCCGCGTCCTGATCATGGTCAAAGCCGGCGACGCCACCGACGCCGTCATCGACGAACTCGCCGACGCCATGGAACCCGGCGACATCATCATCGACGGCGGCAACGCCCTCTACACCGACACCATCCGCCGCGAAGCCGCCCTGCGCGAACGCGGACTGCACTTCGTCGGCGCCGGCATCTCCGGCGGCGAAGAAGGCGCCCTCAACGGACCTTCCATCATGCCCGGCGGTCCCGCCGAGTCCTACACCGCACTCGGCCCCCTCCTCGAAGCCGTCTCCGCCAAAGTCGACGGCACCCCCTGCTGCACCCACGTCGGCCCCGACGGCGCCGGACACTTCGTCAAGATGGTGCACAACGGCATCGAATACGCCGACATGCAACTCATCGGCGAGGCATACCACCTGCTGCGCGACGCGCTCGGCTACGGCGCCGCCGAAATCGCCGACGTATTCGCCGACTGGAACACCGGCACCCTCGAGTCGTACCTCATCGAAATCACCGCCGAGGTACTGCGCCAAACCGACGCCACCACCGGACAACCCCTCGTCGACGTCATCGTCGACGCCGCCGAACAGAAAGGCACCGGCCGCTGGACCGTCAAGGCCGCCCTCGACCTCGGCATCCCCGTCACCGGCATCGCCGAAGCCGTGTTCGCCCGCGCCCTGTCCGGCTCACGCACCCAACGCGCCGCAGCCCGCGACCTGACCTCCGGTGCCCTCGGTACCACCCCCACCGACGCCGCACAATTCACCGAGGACATCCGCGCCGCCCTCTACGCCTCGAAGATCGTCGCCTACGCCCAGGGCTTCGACCAGATCGCCGCAGGCAGCTCCGAATACGGCTGGAACATCGACCGCGCCGCCATGGCCACCATCTGGCGTGGCGGCTGCATCATCCGCGCCCAGTTCCTCAACCGCATCAAAGAGGCCTACGACGCGGACCCCGAACTGCCCAGCCTGATCCTCGCCCCGTACTTCCGCGACGCCATCGAAGCCGGCATCGACAGCTGGCGGCGCGTCGTGGTCACCGCCACCACCCTCGGCATCCCCATCCCCGCTTTCGGCTCATCCCTGTCGTACTACGACGGGCTGCGCGCCGAACGCCTGCCCGCTGCACTGACACAGGGCCAACGCGACTACTTCGGCGCACACACCTACGAGCGCACCGACAAGCCCGGCAAGTTCCACACCCTGTGGAGCGGCGACCACAGCGAAGTCCAGGCCTGAACGACCCGCCGACCACATGACCGGCACCACGGCAGCATCCGTGGCGTGCGCGCTCGCCGCCGCGGTGCTGGTCGCCGTCAGCATGGTCGCCCAGCAACGCTCCGCCGCCGCCGTCCCCACCACCGGCCCACTCGTGGGCAACCTCGTCCGCAACCCCCGCTGGTGGGCGGCACTGGCCGTGGACGGCGGCGGCTACACCCTGCAGGTCCTCGCGCTCGCGCTCGGCACCGTCCTGATCGTGCAACCCCTGCTCGTCTCGTCTCTAGCTCTTCGCGATCCCCATCTCCGCCTACCTCACCGGACAACGCCCCGACCGACGCACCCTGCTACTCGCCGGGGCACTGTGTATCGCACTGGCGGTGTTCCTGGTCGCCGGCAACCCCACAGCAGGCACCATCGACGCCACCGCCACCCGATGGGCACTGCCACTGTGCATCGTCGGTGCACTCGCCGCTGCCGCAACCGCACTCGGTCTCGCTCCCGGCCCGCCGGTGCGCCGTGCCATGCTGCTCGGCACCGCCGCCGGCATCCTCTACGGAGTCGCCGCCGCATTCACCAAACACGTCACCGACCTGGCCGAACACGGCCTGCCCACCCTGCTCGGCTCGTGGCAGACCTGGGCCGTGATTGCCGCCGGGCTCACCGGCATGTATCTGCAGCAACGCGCCTTCCAGGCCGGCCCACTGACCGCCTCCCTGCCCACCCTGACCATCGCCGAACCCCTCGCCGCCGTCTTCCTCGGCATGACAGTGCTCGGCGAACACCTCGACACCGACGGCATCGGCCTCACCGTCACCATCACCGCAGTCGCGGTGATAGCCGTGACCACCCTCGCGCTCGCCCACACCGTCACTACACCGCCGCCACCCACGGAGACGGCGCAGCCCACGGAGACGGCCCAGCCCTGATCAGGCTCCCGACCGTGACAACACCGCAACCAGGAAATCCGAATCGTCGGTGAACGGACGCACATCCCACGTCGACAACAACAACTCCGGCGTGAGCCCACCGGCGGCAGCATCCGCAAGGAACTCGGCGAAGTCGTAATCGCGACCCGCACCGAACCCGACCACCGCACGCCCCGCAGGCGCCAGATGCCGCGCGAACCCGGCCAACGTCGCCCGCCGCGTCGCCGGCGCCAAAAACGTCATCACATTGCCCGCACACACGATCGCGTCGAACTCCGCCGCCACACCACGACTCGGCAGATCCAACTCGGCGAGATCTCCGACCAGCCAGGTCGGCCCCGGATGATCCTCCTCCGCCGCCGCCACCAGCACCGGATCGACATCGACCCCCACCACCACGTGCCCCACCCCGTGCAGATAGCCACCCAACCGGCCCGGCCCACAGCCCGCATCGAGCACCCGCGCACCCCGCCCCAGCATCGCGTCGATCAACCGGGCTTCACCGACGATGTCCTGCCCCTGCGCCGCCATCGTCCGGAAACGCTCGACATACCAACTCGAATGCGACGGATCCGCCTCGGCGATGTCCTCCCACTGACTTCGGATGCGCTCGGACAAAGTCCCACCTCCTCGATCGGGCCCACCGATGTGCGCCGCGTACAGCCCACCCTAAGCACCTCGAGGCACCACAATCGACAACCCGCCCCACCACACCAGACGACAACCTGCGACCCGCCGAATTAGAATGGACACTTTCACCACCGTCCGGGAGGACTCACGCCCGCCCCGGATTCGACGAGAGGAACTCGGTGCCCGCGGCACCCACCAGCATGCACCCGGCCGACGACGGCGCAACCACCACACAGGAGCGACCCTGATGTCCGTCGCTCTGTCCGTCCTCAGCCTCCTCGGCTTCGTCGCACTCACCGCAGGCACCGCCCTGTTCGTCGCCGCCGAATTCTCCCTGACCGCCCTCGAACGCAGCACCGTCGACGCACACGCCCGTACCGGTGACCGCCGCGCCCGCCAGGTACAGCACGCCCACAGCACCCTGTCGTTCCAACTCTCCGGCGCCCAACTCGGCATCACCATCACCACCCTGATCACCGGCTACCTCGCCGAACCGGTCCTCGCCCGCTTCATCCACCCCCTGCTCGACAGGCTCGGACTGTCCGAGACCACCGCGAGCACCGTGTCCCTGATCGTCGCGCTCGTCATCGCCACCTCGTTCTCCATGATCTTCGGTGAACTCGTCCCGAAGAACATCGCCATCTCCCGGCCTCTGGCCACCGCCCGCGCTACCGCCGGACTCCAAGCCGGCTTCTCCCTGGTCTTCCGCTGGGCCATCCACGGCCTCAACAACGCCGCCAACCACATTGTGCGGCGCGTCGGCATCGAACCCGCCGAGGAACTCCGCTCGGCGCGCTCTCCACAAGAACTCGGCTCCCTCGTGCGCGCCTCCGCCCAAAGCGGAGTTCTCGACGAATCCACCGCCCGACTCGTCGACCGTTCCCTCCGCTTCGGTGCACGCACCGCCGAAGACCTCATGACCCCGCGCATGACCATCGAATCCCTCGACCGCCGGGACACGGTCCTCGACCTGATCGAACTGTCCTCCCGCACCGGATACTCCCGGTTCCCGGTCATCGACTCCGACCTCGACTCCACCCTCGGCGTCGTCCACGTCAAACACGCGTTCACCGTCGCCGCCGACCGGCGCGGCACCACCGCGGTCCAGAACCTCGTCCGGAAAGTGCCGGTCGTGCCGTCGACCCTCGACGGTGACACCGTCATGGAGCGGGTCCGCGCCGACGGAATGCAGGTCGCCCTCGTCGCCGACGAATACGGCGGTACCGCCGGGATCGTCACGATGGAAGACCTCATCGAGGAAATCATCGGCGACGTCCACGACGAACACGACCAACCACAACCCGAGGCACACCCACTCGACAACGGCTGGTCGTGCTCCGGGCTCCTGCGCATCGACGAGGTCGAACGCCTCACCGGCTACCACGCGCCCGACGGCGACTACGAGACGATCGGCGGGCTCATCCTCACCGAACTCGGTCGCATCCCCGAGATCCACGACGAGATCCCGCTCCCGGCCCGCGACACCGCCCCGTGGCGCGCCCGGGTCCTCGAGATGGACGGTCACCGCATCGATCGGCTCCTGTTGACGCCCACCGAGCCCGAACGAAACAGTCCCGACCACGATCATGAGCACACCGAACAGGAGCAGCCGTGAACGACCTGTTCGGGGCCGCTCTGACCGTATTGCTCCTCGCCGGCAACGCTTTCTTCGTCGGCGCCGAATTCTCACTCATCACCGCCCGCCGCGACCGACTCGAAGCGCTCGACACCCAAGGCAAGAAACGGGCCCGCACCGTCATCGCCGCCGGTGAACACCTCTCGCTGATGCTCGCCGGCTCCCAACTCGGCATCACGATCTGCTCGATCCTGCTCGGCCGGGTCGGCGAACCTGCCATCGCGCATCTCATCGAGGCGCCGCTCCACCTCATCGGCCTACCCGACCAGCTGCTGCACCCCATCGCGTTCACCATCTCGATCGCGCTCGTGGTGACCCTGCACATCCTGCTCGGCGAGATGGTGCCCAAGAACATCGCCATCGCCGGTCCCGAACGCACCGCTATGCTCCTCGTCCCCGTCCACCTGCTGTTCATGCGACCGGCCCGCCCCCTGATCGCCTTCTACAACTGGTGCGCCAACATCACATTGCGCGTGATGCGCGTCGAACCCAAGGACGAACTCGACGTCACCGTCACCGCCGTCGAACTGACCGAGATGATCGGCGAATCCCGCTCCGAAGGCCTGATCGACGAAGAAGAACACCGCCGTCTCACCCAGGCACTGAACACCGGTGGACGCACCATCACCGACGTCCTGATCGCGATCAGCGACGTGCGCACCGTGCCCGTCACCGCAACCGGCGTCACGCTCGGTGCCATCGAACACGCCGTCACCTCGACCGGGTTCTCGCGCTACCCCACCCGCACCTCCACCGGCGACTACACCGGATACCTCCATGTCAAGGACGTCCTCGACCTCGTCCACGACCAGGCCGCGGGCCCCGGCACGGTGATCCCACCCGACACCATCCGCCCCCTTCCCTCACTCTCCGTCGACACCCCGCTCGACGACGCCCTGTCCCGATTGCGACGCACCCGCTCCCATCTCGGTGGCATCGTCGACAACACCGGAGCGACGCTGGGCATCGTCGCGCTCGAAGACCTCGTCGAAGAATTCGTCGGCACTGTCCGCGATGCCACCCACCGCATCACCGACCCCACCCCCGGACACCGCACAGGAGAACCACCCCAGTGACCGAGGCCCCGACCGCGCGCCGCGACGTGATCCTCACCGCACACGAATGGACCGCGCGCCGCGACCACCACCGCCACCAGGCCGACGAACTGCTCGCCGGCCACCTGCGACGGCGCGCGGCGCAGCAGAAGCACCCGGTCCACGACTTCCTGTTCACCTACTACAGCCACCGGCCGGCACAGCTGCGCCGGTGGCACCCCGGATTCGGCACCGTTCTGCTGGGCGCCGGTCGCGAGTATCGCGACAATCCCGCGTACGAGCGGGTCGTCGTCGACGGCACGCCCGGGGTTCGCGTGAGCTCCGACACCCTCGACCGCCGGATCGCGATGGTCGAGTTCGTGGCCGAACTCCTGACGCGCACCCGAGCGCGACCTGCCCAGCTCGGCTGTTTCGGACTGCACGAATGGGCCATGGTGTACCGCACGAGCAGCGACGATGTCCGGCATTCGGCGGTGCCGCTGCGGCTCGGCCATGCCGGAACCGATGCAGTGGTGGAATCAATGCAGTTGCGCTGCAGCCATTACGACGCCTATCGGTTCTTCACGCCGGCGGCAGCACCTCGCAATATCGAACCGCTGACCCGCGACGACCAACTCGACCGCGAGCAGCCCGGATGCCTGCACGCAGGCATGGACCTCTACAAGTGGTGCTACAAGCTCTCACCCCTGGTCGATTCGGAACTGCTGCTGCGCTGCTTCCAGCACGCGGCCGCGACGCGCGAACTCGACATGCGAGCGAGCCCGTATGATCTGATCGACTACGGCTACTCGCCCATCACGATCGAGACTGCCGCCGGACGCGCACAGTACGTCCGCGAGCAGTCGGCGCTCACCTCTCGCGCCGCGGACCTGAGACAGGACCTGCTCGAACGATGCTCCGCCCTGCGCGCGCGCCCAACCGAGGTACGCCCCTAGCTACCGGCGGGTAACATAATTGGTGAATTTTCGTGCGGCTCCCGGAACGCAACACCACCGGGCGCACAGCAACCGGAAAGAGTGAGGGTAATGACTGAACGCGTGACCGTCGGCGGACTGCAGATCGCCAAGGTGCTCTACGACTTCGTCAACAATGAGGCGCTTCCCGGCACCGGACTGGACGCGGCCGCGTTCTGGGCCGGCGCCGACAAGATCGTCGAAGAGCTCGCACCCAAAAACCGTGCGCTGCTCGCCAAGCGCGACGGCCTCCAGACCCAGATCGACACCTGGCACCGCGACCGCGCCGGAGCGCCGCACGACGCGGCCTCCTACAAGGCGTTCCTCGAGGAAATCGGCTACCTCGTCCCCGTCCCCGCCCCCTTCCAGGTCACCACCTCCGGTGTCGACACCGAGATCACCTCCACCCCGGGCCCGCAGCTCGTCGTGCCGATCCTCAACGCCCGCTTCGCGCTCAACGCTTCCAACGCCCGCTGGGGCTCGCTCTACGACGCCCTGTACGGCACCGACGCCATCTCCGAAGACGGCGGCGCCGAGAAGACCGGCGACTACAACAAGGTCCGCGGCGACAAGGTCATCGCCTGGGCCCGCGACTTCCTCGACAAAGCCGCGCCCCTGCAGTCCGGCAGCCACGCCGACTCGACGAACTACGCCATCGACGGCACCGAACTGAAGGTCACGCTCGCCGACGGCACCGTCACCGGTCTCGCCGACGCCGACGAGCTCGTCGGCTACCTCGGCGACAAGAACGCCCCCACCTCCGTGCTGCTGCGCAACAACGGCCTGCATATCGAGATCCAGATCGACGCCGCCTCCCCCATCGGTAGCACCGACGCCGCCGGAGTCAAGGACGTCGTCCTCGAATCCGCCGTCACCACGATCATGGACTTCGAGGACTCCGTCGCCGCAGTCGACGCCGACGACAAGACCCTCGGATACCGCAACTGGCTCGGCCTCAACCGCGGCGACCTGACCGAGTCGTTCGACAAGGGCGGTAAGACCCTGACCCGTACGCTCAACGACAACCGGGTCTACACCGCACTCGACGGCAGCGAACTCGAACTGCACGGCCGGTCCCTGTTGTTCGTCCGCAACGTCGGTCACCTCATGACCACCCCCGCCATCCTCGACGCCGACGGCAACGAGATCCCCGAGGGCATCCTCGACGCGCTGATCACCAGCCTGTGTGCCGTCCACGGTCTGCACACCGACGACGCACACGGCGCCCTCGCCAACAGCCGCACCGGCTCGATCTACATCGTCAAGCCCAAGCAGCACGGCCCCGAGGAATCCGCCTTCACCACCGAGCTGTTCGGCCGCGTCGAAGAGATCCTCGACCTGCCTGCCAACACCATCAAGGTCGGCATCATGGACGAGGAACGACGCACCACCGTCAACCTCGCCGCCTGCATCGAAGCCGCCTCCGAACGTGTGGTGTTCATCAACACCGGCTTCCTCGACCGCACCGGCGACGAAATCCACACCTCCATGGAAGCCGGCGCCGTTGTGCGCAAGGCAGCCATGAAGCAGCAGAAATGGATCAGCGCCTACGAAGACTGGAACGTCGACACCGGGCTCGCCACCGGCTTGCAGGGCAAGGCCCAGATCGGCAAGGGCATGTGGGCAATGACCGACCTCATGGCGGACATGCTCGTGCAGAAGATCGGCCAGCCCAAGGCAGGCGCCAACACCGCGTGGGTGCCGTCCCCCACCGGCGCGACGCTGCACGCCACCCACTATCACGAGGTCGACGTCGTCGCGGTCCAGGAAGAACTGAAGGGTAAGACCCGCGCCACCGTCGACGACATCCTCACCATCCCGCTTGCCGAGAACACCGACTGGTCCGACGCCGAGAAGCGTGAAGAACTCGACAACAACTGCCAGTCCATCCTCGGTTACGTTGTCCGCTGGATCGATGCGGGTGTCGGCTGCTCCAAGGTGCCCGACATCCACGACATCGCGCTCATGGAAGACCGCGCCACCCTGCGGATCTCGAGCCAGCTCCTCGCGAACTGGATCCGCCACGGCATCGTCACGGCCGACGACGTCGTCGCGTCCCTCGAACGCATGGCCCCGGTCGTCGACCGCCAGAACGAAGGCGACGCCACCTACCGGAACATGGCACCGGACTTCGACACCAATATCGCCTTCCAGGCCGCCAAGGAACTGATCCTCGAAGGCACCACGCAGCCCAGCGGCTACACCGAGCCGATCCTGCACCGCCGCCGCCGCGAGTACAAGGCCGCCAACGCCTGACCTCCGACAACAAGCTGCACCTGAGACGATGGGCCCCGATCCACTGGATCGGGGCCCATCGCCGCACCACCCGAGACCGCACCGCACCGCCATACATCGCGCAGTCACTAGACTGCTGAGGCCCGACCACAACGAAACGAGGCGAAAAACAAAGTGGCTCGACATCGCGGATCCGGCGGAACACGTGGCGTCAGCACAACCCTCATCGTTGCCCTGGTCGTCGTCGTCCTGTTGGTCCTCGGCGTCCTCGGCTGGCTTCAACTCCGCGACCGAATCGACGACCAGGCCACCGAAGCCGCAGGCACCTGCGTCGAAGGCGACGCCGAACTCCACATCGCCGCCGACCCACTCATCGCCCCCACCCTCACCGACCTCGCCGCCACATGGAACACCGACGTAACGCCCGTGATCCGCGACTACTGCATCACAGCGCACGTCACCGCCACCGAATCCACACCCACAGCGACCGCTCTCGGCGCCGAGAGCACCTGGAACCCCGAACTCGGCCCCGAACCCGCCCTCTGGGTGCCCGTCGACACCCGCGCCGCCGACCGCGCGGGAACGAGCGCGAGCGGACAACGTCGATCCCTCGCCACTTCCCCGATCGTTCTCGCCGCACCGACCGCTCTCCGCAACGGACTCAGCGCTGCCGGGGTCGAATGGCGCGACCTACCGTCCCTGCAAGCCACTCCCGGATCCCTCAGCACCCTCGGCCTCATGCCCTGGGAATCTCTGCGTATGGCCCTACCCACCGGAGCGCGCAGCGACGCCACCGTGCCCGCACTCGAAGCACTCGCCGCCGTCTCGACCACCGGCACAGGACCACTGACCCTGGACGAAGCCCACTCCCCCGACGCCGTGACCGCCACGACCGAACTAGCGCTCGGCGCCGACTCACTCGATATCGCCGCCGGCCCTGCCACAGCCGACGCACTCACGGCCCTGGCCGCGAACTCCACCCCCGAGTCCCCGATCCACGCGGTCCCCGTGACAGAGAAGCAACTGTACGACGCCGTCACCGACGGAACCGCCGACGGCATCGCCGGGTTCCTTCCCGCAGGAGCCACACCGATTGCAGATTTTCCCGCGGTGGTCCTCAGCACGCCCTGGGTGGACGAAACCTTGTCTCGAGCAGCCGGCCAGTTCATCGACTACGTGCGCAACCCCGACCAGGCGCAGAATTTCCTCGACGACGGATTCCGCAGCGAAGACGGCGATTCCCCCGATACCTCGGACTCCGATACCTCGGACTCCGATGCCGCCACCTTCACATACCCCCCGGTCACGAGCGTCCTCGCCGCTGCCGAACCCTCGGTCGGCGACACGCTCCTCGACATCCGGCTCAACCCCCGGTCGCCCACCAAGACCACCGTGCTCGTGGACACCACCGCCTCCATGGCCGCAGTAGACGGAGACAGCACCCGACTCGACGACACCGCATCCGCCATCGACAGTGTCCTCCGCCGCGCCCCGAACTCGTCGATCGTCGGGATGTACGTCTTCGACGACACCTCGTCCTACCGAACCGCCGTCGCCCGCGACGCGCTCACCCTCGCACAGCGCGCGGCACTGACCTCCGCACTCGACACGGTCACCCCCACCGAAACCGCACCGGTATACGAATCGATCCTCGCCGCATACGCCGACGCCGTCGACAACTACGATCCGTCCAGACCGAACTCGATGCTCGTGATCCTCGACAGTGACGACACGAGCCTGGACGACGACAGCACCAGCACCAGCACCAGCACAGCCGACGAGTTCCTCGACCGACTCGATGAACTCACCGACAATTCTGCGCCGGTCCGGATAGACATCGTCGCCCTCGGCGACGACGTCACCGATTCCGGGACATTGCAAGACCTCACCGACCGCACCGGTGGGTCGTACTCCACGCTCGCCTCCACGGCGAACGACGACCTGACCGGCCTGATCCGAAAGCTCATCTCCTGATCGTGATCCGACTGCTCGTCGCGGGGACGTTCCTCGCCCTCATCACCTTCTGGCTTCACCGCCGCCTCGTGCGAGCCCCGGGCCTCACCGGAAGAAGCGCCTTCGTCGCTGATCTCGTGCTCGTGCTGTTACTCGTCGTCGCCTTGGCCGCGTCGGTCACCGGCACCGTCCTCGACCCCGCATGGGCGCGCCCACTCGGCTTCGTCGGCTACAGCTGGTTTGCTGCCGGGCTCTACCTGATCCTCGGAATCCTCGTCATCGGAGTGTTCTGCCTCGGGGCAAGGCTCGTGCGCAGGTTCCGAACCGGCGATGCCCCCGAACTCGACACCCCCGAACTCGACACCCCCGAACTCGACACCTCCGAACGACCACCACGGCGTGCCCTGCGCATCGCGACGGGCACGCTGGTCACCGCCACCCTCGTCACGATCTGCTACGGAAGCCTGATCGAAGCCGCCAATCCCAGACTCGTCCACTCCACCATCGCACTACCCGGGCTTCCGGACGGGTTCGACGGACTTCGCGTCGCTCTGATCACGGATCTGCACGTCGGGCCTGCAAGGGGCGCCGGGTTCGTGCAGGGAGTCGTCGATCAGGTCAACGAACAGCAACCCGACCTCATCGTTCTCGGCGGAGATCTCGCCGACGGCACCATCGAGTTCGTCGGCGACGACCTCGCTCCTCTCGCGGAGCTTCGTGCTCCGCTCGGCGTCTACGGAGTCAGCGGTAACCACGAGTACTACTCCGACGACGTGCTGTCCTGGCTCGACCACTGGGAAGCCCTCGGTGTACAGACCTTGCGAAACGAACACCTCATCGTGGCGCGTAACGGCGACGAGATCGCCGTTGCAGGTGTGCACGACTACACCGCGCCGGCACCGGATGCGGCGGATCTCCCCCAAGCAATTGACGGACTGTCACCCGAGACCTTCGTCCTCCTCGCCGCACATCAGCCGAAACACGTCCTCGAAGCACAGGACCTCGGGGTGGATCTTCAACTGTCCGGGCATACTCACGGCGGCCAGATGTGGCCCCTCGGATACATCGTGTCCGCCGCAAACCCCACCGTCACCGGGTTGGATCACTTCGGTGATACCGCCATCTACACCTCGCAGGGAGCCGGCGCCTGGGGTCCGCCGGTGCGCATTGCCGCGCCTCCTGAGATTTCTATACTCGAGCTCGTCACAGAAAAATAGAAAGCGAAAGCTTTCGCTTCTTACTCTTCTCGCCTCAAACCTCGGGATCGATGCGGGGTTTGAGGCGAGCGGCGTTCGTTGTATTGACTATATTCGGTATTTATATGTATTCCGTCCTGTTCAGAATACAATTGCGAGAATGTGGGGCTGCGGGCAACAGCCCGCAGCCCCACACGTCCTCAGTTGCTGTACGCCTCCAGCGGAGGGCACGAGCACACCAAATTGCGGTCGCCGTGTGCGCCGTCGATTCGTCGTACCGAGGGCCACACCTTCGCGCGCCCCTTCCCCCGCGGGTACACCGCAATCTCACGCGAATACGGATGGGTCCACTCCCCGACCAGGCACTCCGCCGTGTGCGGTGCGCCTCTCAGCGGGTTGTCGTCGACCGCCCACTCCCCGACCCCCACCCTGTCGATCTCCCTGCGGATCGAGATCATGGCATCGATGAACTCATCGATCTCGCTCAGATCCTCACTCTCGGTGGGTTCGACCATGAGCGTCCCAGCCACGGGGAAGCTCATCGTCGGCGCATGGAATCCGTAGTCCGCGAGGCGCTTGGCCACATCGTCGACTGTCACACCGGTGTCCTTGGTCAACTGCCGCAGGTCGAGGATGCACTCGTGCGCAACCATCCCGTTCGCTCCCGTGTACAAGACCGGGAAGTACTCGTCGAGGCGTCGGGCGATGTAGTTCGCCGAAGCGATCGCCGTGAGCGACGCCTGCCGCAGACCGCGTGCGCCCATGAGCTTGATGTACGCCCACGTGATCGGAAGGATCGACGCCGACCCGTACGGCGCAGCCGACACCGGCCCCACGCCACCGAGTTCAGGCGCGGCCGGATGCCCCGGAAGGAACGGTGTGAGGTGCGAACGCACACCGATCGGACCAACACCCGGACCGCCACCGCCGTGTGGAATACAGAAGGTCTTGTGCAGATTCAGGTGACTGACGTCGCCGCCGAACTTGCCCGGCCGGGCGAGCCCCACGAGTGCGTTGAGATTCGCACCGTCGATGTACACCTGCCCGCCGGCGTCGTGGACAGCACCGCAGATGTCTTCGATCTCGTGTTCGTACACGCCGTGGGTCGACGGGTAAGTGATCATGATCGCGGCGAGGCGCTCGGCATGGTCGGCGATCTTCGCCCGTAGGTCGTCGAGGTCGACATCACCATTCGGGCGGCATGCAACAACCTCTACGCGCATCCCGGCCATGACGGCCGACGCGGCGTTGGTGCCGTGTGCACTCGACGGAATCAGGCACGTGTCGCGGTGGTCGTCATCGCGGCTCAGATGGTAGTGCCGAATCGCAAGTAGACCTGCATATTCGCCCTGACTGCCTGCGTTCGGCTGCAGTGTGACGGCGTCGTACCCCGTGACCGCCGCGAGCCAGCGTTCGAGGTCCGAGATGAGTGCGCGGATCCCCTCGGTCTGATGTGCAGGCGCGAACGGATGCAGACCCGCGAACTCCGGCCACGTGATAGCTTCCATCTCCGCCGCGGCGTTGAGCTTCATGGTGCACGACCCGAGCGGAATCATCGTGCGGTCGAGAGCGAGGTCCTTGTCGGACAACCGTCGCAGGTACCGCATCATCGCGGTTTCCGTCCGGTACTTCGTGAACGCCTCATGCTGCAGAAAGTCGCTGGCTCGGCCGAGTTCCTCCGGGATGGACACGGGTAAATCGCCGGCCGCCCCGTCCTCGGTGATCCCGAATGCGGACAGCACGGCGGCCACGTGCGCAGCCATCGTCGCTTCGTCACACGAGATCGACACATGGTCCGCATCGACGAAGTACAGGTTGACGGAGCGCTCGACCGCTGCGGCCACCACCTCGGCCGCGCGACCCGGCACACGGGCGAGAACGGTGTCGAAGAACTCGTCGTGAACGACCTCGACACCACCGCTGCGCAGCGAGGCCGCGATATGCGATGCGTGGGCACCCACTCGACGTGCAATCCCGGTCAGCCCCTCCGCCCCGTGGTACGACGCGTACATCGCGGCGAGCACCGCCAGCAGCACCTGCGCGGTACAGATGTTGCTGGTCGCCTTCTCCCGCCGAATGTGCTGTTCACGTGTCTGCAGCGCCAGCCGGTATGCAGGAGCACCGTCCGCGTCGACCGAGACGCCCACGAGCCGGCCCGGAAGGTTCCGGGTGTGTGCACTGTTCACAGCCAGGTATCCGGCATGTGGACCGCCGAAGCCCATCGGGACACCGAAACGCTGAGTGGTGCCGAAACAGGCGTCGGCGCCCTTCTCTCCGGGCGGAGCCATCAACGTCAATGCAAGGAGATCGGCGCCCACCGCGACCAACGCGCCACGCTCGTGCGCAGCGTGGATCAGCGGAGCGACGTCGAACACGCGGCCCGACGCGCCCGGCACCTGTAGAAGCACTCCGAAGAAGTCGCCCTCCGGCAGTCCGTCGTCGACGAGGTTTGTGGTGACGATCTCGATGCCGAGCGGCTCGGCGCGTGTTGCGAGCACCGCGGCGGTCTGAGTGAACAGGTCGGCGTCGATGACGAACCGGGGGCTTTTCGACTTACGATTCGCGCGGCGCAGCAACGTCATGGCCTCGGCCGCTGCGGTGGCCTCGTCGAGCATCGACGAGTTCGCGACCTCCATGCCGGTCAGGTCGGCGACCATCGTCTGGAAGTTGAGCAAGGCTTCGAGACGGCCCTGGCTGATCTCCGGCTGATACGGCGTGTACGCCGTGTACCAGGCGGGATTCTCGATGATGTTGCGGAGCAACACCGGCGGCGTGAGTGTGTCGTAGTATCCGTGTCCGATCATGGACGTGGCGACGGTGTTGCGAGACGCCAGCGCTTTCAGACCGGCGAGCACCTCGTGTTCACTGAGCGGTGCATCGAGGACATCCAGTCCGTCGGCGACATCACCGTCACGGCTGTCGAGGATGCCGGCGGGTAGCGCCTTCGCGGCGAGCTCCTCGAGCGAACCGACTCCGACGACGTCGAGGATCCGGCGCATTCCCTGCGCGTCGGGTCCGATGTGACGATCGGCGAAATTCCAAGTGACGGCATCTGTCATCGCAGCTCCCAGGCTGGTCGGCGAGGCTCACACCGTGCTCGGTCGGCACGGGTGCTTCCTCCCCCTCTGTCCTGAGCTCGCGGGGCGAGCGCCTGAGAGATTCGGTCCCGGTCGACGGACCTTTCCCCGTGGGCGGGTGGGTACTCCCACCGCTTTCCAGAGACGTCGTAGCTCACGCGGTCCTGGGTGCCTGAGAGATTGACGGGGAGGTGCTGCTCCTTCGGCGCCCGGACGTGTTGGTCCGGGACTCTCCCGCGAGACGGCGACGCACATCGATTCTAGAGCACGAATGCTGCGATCCGGGTCGGCCTTCCGGGAGCGTGACCTAGACCCTATCCGATCCGGCGATTGATGCGGTTGCGTCGGCGGGACGCCAGTTCGTCCTCTGGCCTCTCCTCGACGTCGTATCCGTCGGCACGCTCGGCCGGGAAGTCGGCGATACTGCCGGTCAGTTCCCGGACTGCGCCACTGACTGCGATGCCGAACACGCCTTGTCCGCCCTGCAGCAGATCGACGACCTCTTCCGGCGATGTGCATTCGTACACAGTGGTGCCATCGGAGAAGAGTGTGATCTTCGCGAGATCCCGTACGCCACGGCTGCGAAGATGATCGACGGCGACGCGGATATTCTGCAGCGAGACACCGGTATCGAGGAGTCGCTTGACGATCTTCAGAACCAGAATGTCCTTGAACGAGTACAGTCGCTGGCTTCCGGAACCCGCCGCGCTCCTGATCGAGGGCACCACCAGGTTCGTTCGTGCCCAGTAGTCCAGTTGGCGGTAACTGATGCCTGCAATCTGACATGCGATCGGCACCCGATAGCCGACGAGCTCATCGGGCACCGAGTTGTCAGGAAACAGCCCCGGCTGGAAATCCTCGGAGGTGTCCGATACCGGTACCGGCGCTACGCGGTCGCCGGTGTCGGCACCGAGTTGCTGTCCTTGCGGCCGATCTCGCACTTTGTGACTTCCTCTCGCGCGCCCCGTTGTCCCTCGCCACCACCGACCAGGCGGATCCCCACCGCATCCGATCCTGTGCATCCTCCGGTTCACCCGACTTGATTCCGTAACGGATCAACTCAGCGTACGCCCCAGTGATTGACGTCGGGCAGCAACACGCCGACACGGAAAGCAACGTCCGACATTACACCGGTTCGTTATCAGGCGTCGGCAAACAACTTCCACTCGATCGGCCGGCGTTCCGAATGCCGTTTCAACCGTCGGTCGCCTTGAAGTCGTCGGGTGAGACCGATTCGAGAAATTCTTTGAACTTCTCGACCTCGTCCTCCTTCTCCTCGGGCATCGCGAGGCCCGCTTCAGCCAGCACCGATTCCTCCGCGAACACCGGTGCACCGGTGCGCAGGGCGACCGCAACCGCGTCCGAGGGTCGGCACGAGACCCGCATTTCGCCGTCGAAGACGAGGTCGGCGTAGAAGGTGCCCTCCTGAAGATCCACGATCCGGACCTCGAGAAGGGCATGGCCGAAGGCGTCGAGAAGATTCTTGATCAAGTCGTGGGTGAGGGGCCGCGCCGGCTCCACGCCCTGTTGTTCGAGCGCGATCGCGGTCGCTTCCATCTGACCGATCCAGATCGGCAGGTATCGCTCACCATCCGCTTCACGCAACAGTAGGACCGGCTGGTTCTGCGGTTGCTCGACTCGGATTCCCACTATCCTCATCTCGCTCATTGCGGCGCCTCCGTCCCGCTGCCTGTCAGTCGACATGATCGCTGACACGTTCTGCCTGGATTCTAGTGTGCTCCTCCGTGTACGTCAGGTGCCCGATGCCGGAAGATGTCACCCCGCGTGCGGACGATGGCCGCAGCAGGGTGATCTCAACGATCGAGTGAGCCCTGCACGGCGGCCTTGACGAGACACGTATGCAACGTCAGTGACAGTGCAGCCAACTCACGAACCATCTCTTCTGCGCGTTCCCGTGCCCCTGCATCGCGCCCCTTGGCGATCGGTCCCGCGATCTGAGCGACGAGGCCCGCCTCACGGTCTGCTGCCAACTTGAATGCGCGCAGGTGCCGGACTTCGAGGCCGAACTGGGACATCGCCTTCGCCGTCCGGGCCAACAGCACCGCGTCGTCGTCGAAGAATCCTGCAGCACCCGGCGTGAGAAGCCCTGCGCCCACCAGTTCTGTGAGAAACGTGGTATCGATACCCGCTCGTTCACAGAGGTCGTCTCGGCCGACTCGTATCTGACGGTCGGTACGAAGGTCCTCCGGCGAAACTTCGCCCCGTGCGACCGCGAGCTGACGCGGCCGCTTGGGGCGAGTCTCGACGGTCCCCACCGTTGCGGCGCCACGGTCGATCGCCTCGAGCTGTTCCTTGATCACCTTCAGCGGGAGGTACTGATCACGCTGCGCGGTGAGCACGTAACGGAGTCGTTCACAATCCGCGATGGAGAACCGCCGGTAACCCGACGGAGTACGCTCCGGGCTGATCAACCCTTCGGCTTCGAGAAATCGGATCTTCGAGATCGTCACGTCCGGGAATTCCGGGCGGAGCCGATCGAGCACGGACCCGATCGACATACCTGCCGGCGCCGGCTGGTGGGCAGCGGTCATCAGCTACCTGCGCCCTGAGTGCCCCGCGGGCCGGTCAGAAACACGAGGCGGAACTTGCCGATCTGTACCTCGTCCCCGTTCGCGAGCACCGCCGAGTCGACGGGCTCACGGTTGACATAGGTGCCGTTGAGGCTTCCGACGTCGACAACCTGGAACTCACCGTCGTCCTGACGGAACTCCGCGTGGCGCCGACTGACCGTGACATCGTCGAGGAAGATGTCGCTGTCGGGATGCCGCCCGGCGGATGTGGTGGGCTGGTCGAGCAGGAAGCGTGAACCCGCGTTGGGTCCACGCTTGACGACGAGCAGAGCCGCCCCGGCCGGAAGGCCTTCGACACCCGAGACCGGTGCTTCGGTAGTTGCAGCGGCGCCGGTGTTCTCCAATTCGTTCAGGAAGTCGGCACGAAACACCGAAGTGGTTTCCGCTGGGGTCTCTTCGTAGCCCGCGTTGCCGTTCTCGCTCACCGTTTCTCCTTATCCGTTCGATCATCCGAGTAATCCCGGCTGATCGTCATTCGTTCGCCACCACCACGATCGGACACGGCACACGCCATACCCGACCGTACCCTGCGCACGCCCCTGGTGCAGGTAGTCGCGGTTACGTCATCCAGGGAGTCTCAACCTTCTGTGATCGCTTTGTATCCGGCGGCGTCGAGGGTCGGTTCGAGGGCTGCGTCGAGCTCCGCTTCACTATCCGCCTCGACATCGATGAGCCACCCTTTCCCGTAGGGCGCGCTGTTGACCAGTTCCGGGTTCGCCTCGAGGTCGCCGTTCACTGCCGCAACCGTTGCAGTGAAAGGCACATACACATCCGACACACTCTTCGTGGACTCGACCTCACCGAACGAATCACCGGCAGTGAGCGCGGATCCGGCGTCCGGCAACTGCACGAACACCACGTCGCCGAGCTGGGACTGAGCGTAATCGGTGATGCCGATCCGGGCGGTGGTCGCCCCCGTCCGCTCTACCCACTCGTGCTCCGCCGTGTATCGCAGATCAGCGGGTGTCTCGAACTCACTCACGGCAGTTCCTTTCGGAGGCGACGATTCGGCACGAACGTCTGGTTCAGTTTCCTGGCTGAGCGTATTGGCGCGGCTCGATTTCTCGCAAGGCGAGCACCTCGACCTGCGGCAATTGCTCCACGGTCAGTGTTCCACCGCGTCGAGCGACCGTGTCCACCACCCCGCCGGGAATGTTCAGTGCCGCCGCGAGGGTCGGACCGTCCCCGATCGCTGTAACCGTATAGGGCGCCGCGAGCTTTCGATCGTCGACCGTCAGATCTCCTCCCTGCCCTGTGACCCACGAGTCGGCGCCGATACGCACCGAGGTTCCGTCGGCGCCAGTGATCTGCATGGTGTCTGCGCCGGCCGCCCGTAGTTCCTGGATCGTGTCGAGGACAACTTCCGATCCGATCCCTTCGAGCGGGTCGCTGATGGTCAGGACGACGCCAGGTCCGGTGGCCGAGACCGTACCGAGCTGAACCGACAGGTTCTGTAGACGAGCACGGGCCTCCGCAAGGGCAGCATCCGAACCGTTCTGCTCGAAACCTTCGAGGGTGCGTTCGAGGCCGGTGATCTCTTGCCGCAGCGCCGCCTCGCGTCGATTGAGGTTGTCGAGAAGCACCAGTAGGTCTGCGGGTCGGGCGGAGTCGAGAGTGTCGCCCGTGCCGGTGTTCTTCACCTGCGTGGCGATGGCCGTCCCGAGCAGAACGACCAGCAGCGCCGCGAGCAACGCGTACACACGGCGCTCGCGCCGCGGGCCGGTGTCAGGCGGATGGGCACCGGATTCGGGTGGCTCGGGCCGATCGCGTTCGGCGGGATCGTCGGTCATCGCTCACGCCCCGAAGAGTCTGCGACGCAGGGCCGACGCGTTGCCGAAGATGCGGATGCCGAGGACCACGATGACCGCGGTGGAGAGCTGCGTGCCGACGCCGAGTTGGTCCCCGAGCCACACGATGAGTGCAGCGACGAGAACGTTGAAGACGAACGAGACGACGAAGACCTTCGCGTCGAAGATGTCGTCGAGGTAGGCACGCAGACCGCCGAACACGGTGTCGAGGGCTGCGACGACCGCGATCGGTAAGTAGGGCTGCACCACGTCGGGCACCTGCGGGCTGAATACGATCCCGGCAACGATGCCGATCACGAGTGCCAGCACCGCATACAGCGCCTGACCGTGCCGAAGGTGCTTCACCGATTCCCCACTTCCCTAGCCGATTCGACAGTACGCACTGTGGCCGCCGGCAGTTCGAGCTCGTCGGACTCGGCGATCGTGAAACCTACCCCGTAGAGCTGCTTGATGCCCGAGAGCCTCAGGTATGCGTCACTCACCACGAAATCTGTCTGCATCCGAGACCGAGGTCCGACGGCGGAGACGACGTACGGCGAGAACACCGGCCGGTTGTCGACGAGCATCGCTCCCCCGGCCTGCCGGATGGTCACACCGGGGCCGATACGGACGTCGCCGACCGATACAGCTTCGGCACCGCCCGCCCACAGCGCATTGACCACGGCTTGCAGGTCTCGGTCGAGGACGGTCGCGGTAGTGCCGGTGTCGTCGCGCACCGACGAATCCGACAGGTTCGGTCGAGCGGACGGATCCGAGAGGGTGACAGTGATCCCGGGACCGTCGACAGGTACGGCCGCGGCAGCGAGCTGCGCGGCGCGCAGCTCGTCGAGGGTTGCCGCACCCCGGGCATCGTGAGCGACCAGTTCGGCGCTGCGCTGTTCGACGGTGCCTGCCAGTTCATCGCGGCGGGTCACGAGGGTGGCGATACGTTCGTCACTGGTGCGCATCGAATCGAGGATCTCGGCGCGGGCTTGATCGGCGCCCGGTTCACGATCCGCATTTTCGGCATACGCAACACCGAGAACGAGACCGGCGAGGACGCTACCTATGACGAGCCAGACCCTGGTGCGTGTCGGGGATGACGCAGTGCGTCCGGCTGCCCGATCGGCCGCCGCAGCAGCATATCCGGGGTCGAGGTGGTCCTCGAGCAGTGATTTGAGCAGCGACGGAACCGGGTTTCGGGGGATCTGTTCCCAGCGGCGACTCACTCGGTGCGCTGCCCCTCGCGCGAGGGCACGACACGGGCGATCCATCCGGCCTGAACGAGGTAGAGCAGTCCGGTCCATACGTAGAGCGCCGAGCCCCAGATCAGCGCGGCCCAACCGAGTGGATGCGCGACAGCGGACGTTGCGGGCGCCGCCAGGTCGAGCAGGAGCAGCGGAAGCGCGCACATGAGGAGGAACGTCGCGCCCTTACCCAGGTAGAGAACATCGGGTGGGGGCATCCCGCGGCGCCGGTACACGGCGAGGGTCGGGGCGAGAACGAGTTCACGTCCGATCAGGATCGCGGCCATCCACCAGGGGATGACGTCCCGCGCCACGAAAGCAATGAGAGTGGTGACGATGTAGAGACGATCGACCATGGGGTCGAGCAGCGCGCCGAGTCGGGAAGTCTGATCGAGCAGTCGGGCGAGCTTGCCGTCGGCCCAGTCCGTGAAGCCACTGAGGAAGAGGATGGCAAGCGCCCACCCGTCGGCGTGGACGACAAGGATCAGATAGAGGAAAAGCGGGATTCCGAGCAACCGGACGAAGCTGAGGAGGTTCGGGATGGTGAGGATGCGGTCGGCACCGGGAGTGGTGTCGTCCGGTGTCGTCACGTCACCCATCGTGCCCCCTTCGTGTCTGCCCGGTCGCGCCGGTCAAGCCTTCCATATCCGCCGCGGGCAACTTCAGGTGGTGGTCAACGCCATGCGAACACAGGTTGTTCGAGACCGTCGACTCGCGTATGCCGACGGTGGAGGGCAACCTCACGGAACTGATAGACCACTGCGGCGGTGGGTGCGTGGATGAGGTGACCACGGAACGGCCACTGGATCACGGGTTTGTCGGATTCGGGAATGTCGACGAATCGGGGTTCACTGTCCAACTCGGCTTCGGTAACGGAGAAAAGGACATCGACCTCGTCCGGACTCGGTTTCAGGTCCGCGATCGCGGCGTCGGACCACACGACGAACGGTGACATCACATATCCGGATCGGGTGATGTAGTCGTCGAGGCGCCCGACGATGGCGTCCGGCGCGGCATCGAGTCCGAGTTCTTCGTGCAGTTCCCGCAACGCCGCCACTTCTGGGGTCTCCCCCGGGTCGAGACGTCCGCCTGGGAGCGCGAACTGGCCTGGGTGTGCGCGCAGCTTCGTCGGTCGTCTCGTCAAGGGCATGACGGGCTTGCCGGTCCCGTCGTCGAGTACGGCTATGACGACAGCGGCGTGACGGCGCCCCTCGAGCGGAATCCGACGCGAGTCGAAGCCTGCAAGGGAGTCCTGGAGTGCAGCGTGCGTCAGTGCGCTCGGTGTGGGCATGGCTCGAGATTATCCCACCTGAATTCGGATTATTTAGGTATTCCGTCCTGTCCGAAATCGGGTGATCCGAATTGGAGACAGGGATATCCGGTCCGACTACGCTCCCCTCAGGTGTGACTTCGCCGTCCCTCATCGAGCCAGGAAGGCACCCGTGACCGCCGATCCCCCAGGGCTGGACCCCGCCGGCCTGAACACTGCACTCCTCCACACTTTCCTGGAGTCCGCTGCACCCGACCTCTTCGACGGGCCACTGACCGCCCGCTTGATCAGCGGTGGGCGATCGAACCTGACCTACGGGGTGAGCGACGGCAGGCGGGAGCTGGTCCTGCGTCGACCACCGCTCGGACACGTGCTGAAGACCGCGCATGACATGACGCGCGAACACCGCGTGATCACCGCACTCGCAGGAACCGATGTGCCGGTACCGCGCACCTACCTTCTGTGCGACGACTCCGAGATCATCGGAGCACCGTTCTACATCATGGATCTGGTCGAGGGCACACCGTTCCGTACCGCAGAGGAGCTCGCACCCCTGGGCGCGGATCGGGTGCGGGCGATCTCCGAGCGGATGGTCGACACCCTGGCAACACTGCACGCGGTGGATCCGAAGACCGTGGGCCTCGAAGATTTCGGCCGCGCCGAGGGGTTCCTCGAACGTCAGGTTCGACGCTGGCAGACCCAACTCGATGCGTCCCGGAGCCGCGCGCTCGCCGGCGCCGACGAACTTCACCGGCTACTGGTCGAGCATCTGCCCGCGTCGAGCGGGACGACGATCGTGCACGGCGACTACCGCCTCGACAACGTACTCATCGACGAGCTCGATCACGTTGCGGCGGTGCTGGATTGGGAGATGGCAACCCTCGGTGATCCACTCACCGACGTCGCGCTGCTCATGGTCTACCAGCAGCTTGCCCGCATGGACGGGCCCGTTCCGGTGTCGACGGTGTCGCGCGCCCCCGGTTTTCTCGACGACGACGCACTACTGTCCCGTTATGCCGACGCGAACGGACGTGACCTGTCGGGCATGGCCTTCCACTTGGGGCTGGCATATTTCAAGCTCGCGGTGATCGTCGAGGGGATCCATTTCCGGTTCCTGCAGGGGCAGACCGTGGGCGAGGGTTTCAGCGCGTTCGGCGACGCCGTGGAACCCCTCCTCCACGAGGGGATCTCCGCACTCCAGCGGTAAGATTCCTCCATGCCACATCCGATCATGTTCGACGACACGGATCCGTTGCTGGCACGGCTTCGCACCCTTGTGCTGGCATATCCCGGCGCTCAGGAGAAGATCTCGCACGGCCGGCCGTTCTTCTTCACGAAGACGTCGTTCGCGGTATACGGCGGCGCCGAGAAGGACACGCGCACGCCGTTCCCTCGATCGTTGATCGTCAAGCCCGACGCCGACGAACGCCTCGCCCTGCTCAATGAACCCCACACGTATCTGCCTATGTACCTGGGTCCGGCGGGGTGGGTCGGCTACGACCTCGACCGCGATGAGCTGGACTGGGACGAAGTCGCCGAATTGGTCGACATGTCCTTTCGTGAGACGGCTCCCGTCACCCTGGTACGCGAACTGGACACGCGCCTCGGTTGAGTCGCGTCCCAGCGTCGTGTGCGGGTGCCGGCTCGATCAGCCGGGGCTACCGCTGATGTTGACCATCCACTGCACACCGAACTTGTCGATGCACATTCCGAAGCTGTCGCCCCAGGGCGCCTTCTCGAGCGGCATCGCGATAGTGCCGCCCTCGACGAGTGCGTCCCAGTAGCCGCGGAGCTCGGATTCGTCGTCGCCGCTGAGGGAGATGGAGAAGTTGGTTCCCGGGGTGTTGTCCATTCCCGGGGGCGTGTCCGAGGCCATGAGCACGAAACCGCTGTCGGTCGTGAGCATCGCGTGCATGATCTTGCTGTCCACGGCGGCGTCGCCGGTGGGTTGCCCCTCACCGAAGGTACTGATGTCGAGTTCTCCGCCGAAGACGGATCGGTAGAACGCCATCGCGTCGCGCGCAGTGTCGCGGAAACTGATGTACGGGTTGAGTCGAGAGGTCACGGTCTGCTCCTGATCTGTGGGGATGGAGGAATCGCAGCTACACAGATGGACTCTGTGCGTCGCCGTTTCTCATCGTGGTCCGATCACGCTCGATCGAGGAGACTTTCGGCCGGTTCCGGTTCACGACACCGAAATCGTTCGCCTCACGTACTCCTCGTGGTCCACAGCCGAAGCGAGCGCCCGGCCGACCTTGGTGCGAGCGACGTGCCAGCCCGCGAGTTCCCCGGCGACCGAGGTGAACGGTGCTCCGTCGTCGGTAGCGTCGGTGAGATTGACCGGTTGCACGAGTGTCCAATCGAGAATGCTCTCGTGAACGACACCGTCCTGGATCACGGTGTCGGCGATCTGAGGCCCGAGAAGAAGCGAGAACATGAGCTTGTACCGGAGTGGCAGTCTGCCGTCGGTGTCGCCCACGCCGTAGGTGGTCTGGACGACGAGGCGCCGCACGCCGTGACGTCGCATCGCGTCGATGGCGTTACGGGTCCCGGTCGAGCGCACATCGATCGACGTGTGAGCGGGGCCGCGCAGCCGCACGCGTACAGGGTTCTCGGTGATTCCGAGGGTGACGATGACGGCATCGTGACCGCGGACGGCCCGATCCACGTCGTCCGGCCGGGTGGCATCGCCGATCACGGCGCTGGGCCCGTCACCGAAGGTGCGCTGGGCGGCGGGAATACGCACCATGACGGTGACGTCATGGCCGCGGTCGAGGAGTGCGGTGACGGCAGCGCGGCCGGAGCCGCCTGTTGCACCGATGACGAGCACTTTCATGACACTCTCCTGAAGTTGTCCGGATGATGTGTCCACCGTATGAAGCGCCCTCAGGACGTTCTATGACCATTGGTCCGCACTACATGCTCTTTCGTCCACTGGCGCTGGACGATGAGGCATGCAGCAGCGAGGGTGGACACATGACGGTCGAGAGCGTGAGGGGCACCGAGGACGTGCTCTACCCGTGGACGCCGATCGATCCGCTCGCGGAAGCTCTGCACCTGCTGCGGATGCGCGGGGGCTTCTATTGCCGGTCGGAATTGAGTGCGCCGTGGGGATTGGAGATGCCCCCGATCGCCGACAGTGTGAGCTTCCACCTGGTCGTCTCGGGCGAGATGTGGCTCGAGGTGCCCGATTCGGCACCTCAACGGCTCCTGCCCGGGGATTTCGTCGTCGTTCCGCACGGTGCGGGACACGTGATGCGCAGCGCCCCGAGTGCACCGAACGCTGGGCGTGTCGACCTACTCCCCCAGACCATGATCGGCGATCACTATTCGGTTCTGCGCCACGGCGGGGGCGGTGCACGCTCCACCCTGGTGTGCGGGGTCGTCGAGTTCGATCATCCGACCGCGCGTCGCCTGGTGGCGCTGCTGCCACCCATCCTGCGGATGGACGCGGCGGGGTCGGCGACACGCAGCACGACGACGCAGGTGTTGTCGTTGATGGCCGAGGAAGCCCGGCACGCGCAACCGGGCGGGGAAGCGGTGCTCACACGATTGGCGGACATTCTTGTGATCCTGGCCATCCGGAGTTGGATCGATTCCGCGCCTGCTGCGCAGAACGGATGGGTGGGCGCCCTTCAGGATCCACAGGTCGGCCGTGCACTCGCCGCAGTGCACCGCGCCCCCGATCGTCCATGGACAGTCGAGTCCCTGGCGAGGGAAGCGGCGATGTCGCGGTCGGCGTTCGCGGCGCGGTTCACCGATCTGGTCGGCGAACCGGCGATGCGATACGTCGGTCGGTGGCGGATGGAATCGGCGACCGTCGCGTTGATGGACGGTGCGACGGTCGCCGAACTCGCGTCGAGGTCGGGCTACGAGTCCGAGGCCGCCTTCTCGAAGGCGTTCAAGAGGATCACGGGCGCATCGCCGGGGTCGGTTCGCCACCGCACCGATGGCACATTCCCCACTCGTCGGTAACGCGTGGGGATCCGCGTCAGGACAGTGGCTTGTGCACTCTATGGGCCGGTGGGTACGCCGACATGCTCTCGACGTTCGGCCTTGATCACCTCGAACAGACTTGTCCAGTTGTCTCTGCCGTGTCCGGCGGCGGTCGCTGCGTCGTACAGGTTCTTGACGGCCTCCATGGAAACTTCGGACTGAACCGATACCGCGGAGTTGCCGAGACAAACGAAAAAGCTCCGGTGAGATCAGATCTCACCGGAGCTTTTCGGTCGGGCTGACAGGATTTGAACCTGCGACCACTTGACCCCCAGTCAAGTGCGCTACCAAGCTGCGCCACAGCCCGTCCGCGCTCTCGTCGAGCGCTCGTTGAGATTACAACAGGTACGGACTGAAACGCGAATCGGCTGGTCAGCGCCGTTTCGGGGGTTCGTGGCTACTTGCGGCGGTCGCGCTTCTCACGCACCCGCACGGAGATCCGAACAGGGCTGCCGTCGAAGTTGAATTCCTCACGCAGCTTCCGCTCGAGGAAGCGGCGGTAACCGGCCTCGAGGAAGCCGGTGGTGAACAACACGAACGTCGGCGGACGGGTCGCAGCCTGGGTTGCGAACATCACACGGGGCAGACGCCCACCTCGCATCGGTGGCGGTGTCGCGGCCACCACTTCCTTGAGCCAGTTGTTGAGCCTGCCCGTGGAGATGCGCTTGTCCCACGAGTCGAGTGCCGTGTCCATGGCGGGCACGAGCTTCTGCACTGCGCGGCCGGTCTTGGCGGAAATGTTGACCCGTGCGGCCCACGGGATCCGCATGAGATCGCGTTCGATCTCGCGCCCGAGTTCGTGGCGTCGGTCCTCGTCGACGAGGTCCCACTTGTTGAACGCGATCACCAATGCCCGACCCGATTCGACGATCATGGTGATCACCCGCTGGTCCTGCTCGGTGATCGGCTGCGACGCGTCGATGAGCAGAACCGCGACCTCCGCCGCGTCGATGGCAGCCCGGGTGCGCAGCGAGGCGTAGAACTCGGCCCCCGACGCGTGTGTGACGCGCTTGCGGAGACCGGCGGTGTCGACGAACCGCCAGGGCTTACCGGCGAGTTCGACCAGGGAGTCGACCGGATCGACAGTGGTACCCGCGACATCGTGCACCACCGAGCGTTCGTCGCCCGACAACTTGTTGATCAGACTCGACTTGCCGACATTCGGCTTACCGACAAGGGCAACACGGCGCGGTCCTCCCCCACCGGTGCCCTCACGCGGCGTGGGCGGCATCTTCTCGAGCAGATCGTCGAGCAGATCGCCGGTGCCACGACCATGCGTCGCGGACACCGAATACGGCTGGCCGAGCCCCATCGACCACAACGCGGCCGCCTCGGCCTCGACGCGGTCGTCGTCGACCTTGTTGGCGACGAGCAGCACTGGCGTCTTCGACCGGCGCAGCACCTTGGCGACGGCCTCGTCGACGGAGGTCGCGCCGACGGTGGCGTCGACCACGACCAGGATCGCGTCGGCGGTGCGCATGGCGATTTCGGCCTGGCGCGCCACCGACTGCTGCATGCCCTTGGCATCGGGTTCCCAGCCGCCGGTGTCCTGGACCATGAAACGTCGGCCGTTCCAGTTGGCCTCGTACGACACCCGGTCGCGGGTGACCCCGGGGACGTCCTCGACGACAGCTTCACGTCGGCCGATGATGCGGTTGACGAGGGTTGATTTTCCGACATTGGGGCGGCCGACCACCGCCACGGTCGGAACGGGGACGAACTCTTCGAGATCGACTCCGCTCTCGAGGTCGAGGTCCCAATCCGATTCCTCCGACCATGTGCCGTCGAAGCCTTCGTTGGTGTATTCCGTTGTGACGTCGTCGCTCACAGCGCCGCTCCCGTCTGCTCGGTGACCACAGCGGTCAACGCCGCAGTCACCTCATCGATGTTCATGTCGCTGGTGTCCACGACGACAGCGTCGTCCGCGGCGCGCAGAGGCGACACTGCGCGCGTGGAATCGAGATGGTCGCGACGCCGCACCGACGCGAGCACCGCGTCATAGTTGTCGCCGCGCCCTTCCGCAATGTTCTGCGCATTGCGTCGCTGTGCGCGTGCTTCCGCCGATGCGGTGAGGAAGATCTTCACATCCGCTTCGGGGAACACCGCCGTGCCGATGTCGCGTCCCTCGACGACGACGCGGTGAGCCGCGAGGCCGAGGCGCTGCTGCGCCGCGACCAGCAGTTCCCGCACCTCGGGGACGGCGGAGACAGCAGAGACCGCCGCGGTCACCTCCGCGCCGCGGATCTCCTCACGCACGTCCTGCCCGCCGAGTCGGATGTCCTCGACCTCGGGGTCGGTACCGATCGACCACGGGAGGTCGGCGACGGTCGCGGCAATCGCGTCGGCGTCGGCCGGGTCGGTGCCGCGGCGCAGAACATGCAGCGTCGCGATTCGGTACATGGCACCGGTGTCGAGGTAGGCCGCACCGAGATGCCGTGCGAGCCGCTTGGACACGCTGGACTTGCCCGTGCCCGACGGTCCGTCCATCGCGATGATCAATGCGCCTTCCGGGGTGGCGGTCACAGTCCCACCGCCTGGTAGAGACCGCCGACCTCGTTGCGTCCGAGGACGCGGAGGGTTCCGGGACGCTGGTCGCCGAGCGCAACGGGACCGATGTTGGTGCGCACGAGCCGGACCACGGGATGGCCGACGAAGTCGAGCAGTCGGCGCACGATGTGCTTGCGGCCCTCATGCAGGTCCAGACGTACGAGGGACTGTCCTTCGTACGCCTCGACCAGCGCGAACTTGTCGACCTTGGCGGGACCGTCCTCGAGTTCGACACCGGCCTTGAGCTGCTTGCTGATCCCGCGTGGGAGCACACCCTTGACCGTCGCGAGATAGGTCTTGTTGACCTCGAAGGACGGATGCATGAGCCGATGCGCGAGTTCACCGTCGTTGGTGAGCAACAGCAACCCTTCGGTGTCGGCGTCGAGTCGGCCGACGTGGAACAGGCGCTGCCCCGCGGCGACACGTTCGGAGACGATGTCGCCGACGCAAGGGCGGCCCAGGTCGTCGGACATCGTGGACTGCCATCCGCGGGGTTTGTTGAGGACGAGATGGACTAGGTCCTTCTTGACGACCACGCGAACACCGTCGACACGGATCACGGCGTTCTCGGGGTCGACACGCAACCCCTGCTCACGAACGATGGCTCCGTCGACCTCGACGCGGCCGCGGTCGATCATGTCCTCTGCGGCGCGCCGCGAGGCCACGCCTGCCTGGGCCAGGACCTTCTGCAGTCGCACGCCCTCGCCTGCCGGCAGCTTCGTCGGTGCGGCGGTGCTGTGCTGGTGGCGGGCGGGCTTGGCATTGCTGATGGTCGGCGTCGACGAGGTCCGGCGGGCCTGAGGCTTCGACGCGGCGGGCCGGCCTCGCTTGTTCAGCGGGGCTCCCCCCTGACCACGATGGGGTTTCTTACCTGCAGCGGTATTCCCTGCAGTGGGGTTCCCGGCATCCTGAGAGCGGGGGTCCGACCGGCGGGCGGAGGAAGTGGATCTGCCGGTGCCCTGCCCCTTCGCGGGGCGGGCGGTACGTTTCTGGTCCGGTGTGCCATCACGGCGAGCGGGCTTTTTCACTTTGTTCCTGTCAGTTTTCTGGATCGAACTCCGCGCGTGAGAGTGTCTCGGCGCGCGCGTTCTTGCCTATTCTCTCAAACCTCGGGTCCGCTTCGAGGCTGTCGCTGATGTCATCGATCACATCTACGTCGGGCAACAGGGGTCCGACGGGCGGAAGATCGCTCAGCGACGCGAGGCCCAGACGTTCGAGAAACAGCTCGGTGGTGGTGTAGAGGGTGCCTCCGGTGTCGGAATCCGTGCCGAATTCGGCGATCAGATCACGCGCGAGCAACGTGCGCATCACCCCGTCGACGTTGACACCGCGCACCGCACTGACGCGGCTGCGGGTAACCGGTTGCCGGTAGGCGACGACGGCGAGGGTTTCCAAAGCTGCACGGGTGAGCTTGGTGCGGGCCCCGCCCTGGAGGAGCTTCTCGACGTAGGGGGCGTAGTCACGGCGAGTGTAGAACCTCCAGCCGTCCCCCGCGAAACGCAGATCGATGCCGGAGCCGCGCGCATCCAGATCGGTCGCGAGCGCGCGGAGAGCACGCTCGGCTCGGTCGGCGGTGACACCGATCGCGGCGGCGAGCTGATCTGCGGATGCGGGTGTGTCGACCACCAGGAGCAACGCTTCGAGCGCGGCGGTGAGTTCGTCGTCGGCCATGTCGAGCAGTTCGCCGTCCCACGAACGCTCGTCACCGGCCGGGTCCTGCGTTTCCTGCTCGGGCAGTGCGGGGCCCGGGATGTCGGCGCTCACCCGTAGTCCTCCTCGAAGTCGATGGCGTTCTCGTCGTTCTCACCGGTCCAGGCCACCTGGAGTGGCCCGAGCGGGTCGGGCTGGTCGAAGGTGACGACGCGTTCGCGGTAGAGCTCGAGCAGCGCGAGGAACCGCGCGACCACAAGCAGTCCGTGCTCACAGTCGGCTGTGAGGACCTCGAAGCCGACCCACTGCCCGGCACCCTTGTCCTTCAGCAGAGCAAGGATGTGTGCGGCCTGCTCGGGGACCGACACCGTCGAGACGTGCAGGTGGTCGAGCCCGACGGTGGGGATCGGCTTGGGGCGGAATGCCGCGGCGGCGATCTCGGCGAAGCGCTGCGCGTCGACTCCGAGGACGACTTCCGGCACGAGGTTCTCGAAGCATTCTTCGAGCGACACCGCACGCGGGTAGCGGCGGAGCGCAGCGCTCTCGAGTTCGGCGAAGTGCTCGGCGATCTGCTTGTACGCCCGGTACTGCAGCAATCGCGCGAACAGCAGGTCGCGGGCCTCGAGCAACGCGAGATCCTCGAGGTCGTGGACGTCGCCGGAGGGCAGCAGACGGGCCGCTTTGAGGTCGAGCAAGGTCGCGGCGACGACGAGGAACTCGGTGGTCTGGTCGAGTCCGAGTTGGGGACCGAGTTTCCGGGTGTAGGCGATGAATTCGTCGGTGACCTCATGCAACGCGACTTCGGTGACATCGAGGCGGCGCTGCGAGATCAGGGTGAGGAGCAGATCGAAGGGGCCCTCGAAGTTGCGGAGCCGGACCCGGAATCCGCCGTTGTCAGCATCCTCGGATTCCGGAGGCCGGCCGGTGTTCTCGTCGACGACAGCAACAGCGGAGTCCGCAGCGGCGGAATCCTGTGTGAGAGCGGACACGGATCAGCGGCCGGCCCGGTGGATCACTTCGCGGGCGAGCGACCGGAACGACTCGGCACCACCTGATTTCGGCGCCCAGGTGATGATCGGTTCGCCGGCAACACTGGTCTCGGGAAATTTGACGGTGCGGGCGATGACGCTGTCGTAGACGAGGTCACCGAAGACCTCGACTACCCGGGACATCACTTCGCGGCCGTGCAACGTCCGCGAGTCGTACATGGTCACGAGGATGCCCGCGACGGCGAGGCGCGGGTTGAGCCGATCACGCACCTTGGCGACGGTGTCGTTGAGCAGAGCGAGACCGCGAAGGCTGAAGAATTCGCACTCCATCGGAATCAGTACGGAGTCTGCGCAGGCCAGCGCGTTGACGGTGAGCAGGCCGAGCGACGGCTGGCAATCGACGAGGATGTAGTCGTACCGTTCGAGAACCGGATACAGGGCACGGCCGAGTGCCTGTTCGCGCCCCACCTCGGACACGAGCTGGATCTCGGCGGCAGACAGGTCGATGTTGCTCGGCAGCAGGTCGAGGTTCTCGATGTGAGTGTGGATCAGTACGTCGTCGGTATCGGCTCGGGGTTCGACCAGCAGATTGTGGACCGTCAGCTCGAGATCGTGGTGGGCGACCCCGAGTCCGGCGGACAATGCACCCTGAGGGTCGAGGTCTACGAGCAGCACGCGGCGGCCGCATTCGGCGAGAGCGGCACCCAGGTTGATGGTGGAGGTGGTCTTGCCCACCCCGCCCTTCTGGTTGCACATGGCGATGATCTTGGCGGGGCCGTGCGACGCCAGCGGTGGCGGATCGGGGATGTGTCGGCGTGGCCTGCCTGTGGGGCCGAGGTCGGTCCCGTCGGTCGGCGCAGCCTCGATATCGCCGATCGGCGGAGCCTGGGTGATGTCCACCGTCGATTCGTCGCCGGGTCCGTCGTCAGGTGATTCCGGTTCGGCCGGCGAACGGTACTCGGCAACGGAACGGACCGGTGCCGGCCAACCCTGCATGGCCGCGTGTGCAATGTTCAGATGTGTGCTGTCTGTGGCAGATGGCCGAGGTGTGCCCACGAGCGGTGCTCCCCCTGTTCTGCGTCCTACTGTGCATCTAGCGAGCTGTGCATCCAGCGATGCGAAAACCGTTGTCGTCGAGTTGCCGAACGGTTGCTGTTCCGTATCCGGAACGCTACCGCGTCCTCGCCCCTTGAACGCTACCGCCTGGGTGCGTGTCGCGCGTACGGACACGCATTTCGGGGACACTCCGATCAGCGTGCGCGGGGATGCGCACCGGCCCAGACCTCTCGCAACGCGCCGACAGTGACCAACGTGTAGATCTGCGTCGTCGTCACAGAAGCATGCCCGAGCAACTCCTGCACCACGCGTACGTCGGCGCCTCCGTCGAGCAGGTGGGTCGCGAACGAATGTCGGAGTGTGTGCGGTGAGACCCCCGTCCCGATAGCTGCGCGCTCGGCTGCGGTCTGCAGTACCTGCCACGCGCTCTGCCGCGACAAGCGCCCGCCCCGTGCGTTGAGGAACAACGCGGCGGTGTGGCCGGCGGCGAGGACGGGCCGACCCCTCACGAGATAGGCGTCGAGCGCCGCGAGCGCCGGTCGGCCGACGGGCACGAGTCGTTGCTTACCGCCTTTTCCGTGCAGGAGCACCGCCCTGGAGTCGGTGTCCACGTCGTCGACATCGAGCCCGACCGCCTCGGAGATGCGGGCACCGGTCGAATACAGCAGTTCCAACAGAGCCCGGTCGCGGAGGCCACGGGGCCCGTCCGCCTCGCCGCCGACCGCATCGAGAATTGCCGTCACCTGGTCGACGGTCAGCGACTTCGGGAGACGCCGCCCCGCGGTGGGGGGCTTGACGGCACGCGCAACGTCGCTCGGCGTCCGACCTTCGGCCGCAGCGAACCGGTGTAGTCCACGTACCGCGATCAAGGCGCGCGCGACCGAGCTGGCAGCGAGCGCTGGGCGATCCCGGTCGGGGTCACCGCGACGCAACACCGCCACGAACTCGGCGACGTGCTCCTCACGGACTTCCGCGAGATCACTGATCCCACAGTCCGTGAGGTAGTCCCGATAGCGGGCCAGATCTCGTCGGTAGGACGACAGGGTGTTGGCGGCGGCACCGCGTTCGACAGTGAGGTGGTCGAGATAGGTGTCGAGTTGTCCCGCCAGCACCGACGTCACTCCCCCGCGCGGGTGCGGGAGAACGCGCCGGGCCGGTCCGGCCACGGCGCGTCGGGAGGTCGCAGCTCGACCCCGGCGGTGTGTGCGGCAGCCGATGCGAGGATGCCCGACACCGCGGTGGCGTTGACGATCTCGCCGCACAATGCCATGGACACGGCCTCGCCGAGAGGCACCCGGTGGATCTCCAGGTCGGCTTCCTCGTGTTCCGGTTCGGGCCGATCCACCTCGGTCAGGCCGCGGGCTACGAAGACCCGGACCGCTTCGTCGGTGAAGCCGGGCGACAGCGCGACGTCGACGAGCGTCTCCCAGTGTTCCGCCACGAGCCCGGTCTCTTCCGCGAGTTCACGTTTCGCAGCGTCGAGCGGTGACTCGCCTGCCTCGTCGAGGAGACCGGCGGGCAACTCCCACAGTCGCCGGCCGAGTGGGTGCCGGTACTGGTGGATCAGGACCAGTCTGTCCTGATCGTCGATAGCGACGACCGCTACCGCACCGAAGTGTTCGACCACCTCCCGGTGGGCGGTGTGCCCGTCCGGCATCGCGACCTCGTCGACGCGCAGCGACACGATGGCACCGGTGTAGATGCGCTGCGTGGACAGGGTCCGGAATTCGTGTCGCTGCGCCACGCGCTAGTCCGCGTCGGTGCTGCTGGACGTGGACGCCACGGCCTCGACGGAGTCGACGGCGAGGTCGTCGACGGTGCGCTTGCCGTCGTCCCCGTGAACGTCGACCGGAAGTCGTTCGGCCGCTTTGTACTTCAACGCAGCGGAGACCAGCCCGGCGAACAGGGGGTGCGGCCGGGTGGGCCGGCTCTTGAGCTCCGGATGAGCTTGGGTGGCGACGAAGAACGGATGTACGGCCGCCGGGTACTCGACGAACTCGACGAGTCGCCCGTCCGGTGAGGTACCGGAGAACAGGAGCCCGGACTTCGCGATCCGCTCGCGGTAGGCGTTGTTGACCTCGAAGCGGTGTCGGTGCCGCTCGGATACCTCGTCGGTGCCGTACGCCTTCGCGACGACCGATCCCTTGGCCAGGACCGCCGGGTAGGCACCGAGACGCATGGTGCCACCGAGGTCGGCTTCACCGGCCACGGCCTGTTCCTGATCCGCCATCGTCGAGATCACCGGCGCGGTGGTGTCGGGGTCGAACTCGGTGGACGAAGCATCCGAGATACCGATCGAACGTGCCGCTTCGATGACGACGCACTGCAGACCGAGGCACAATCCGAGCAGCGGAATCTTGCGGGACCGCGCGAAACGGATCGCGCCGAGTTTGCCCTCGATACCGCGGATACCGAAGCCGCCCGGAATCAGGACCGCGTCGACGTCGCCGAGGTGCGCCTGCGCGCCGGTCTCGGTTTCACATTCGTCGGACGCGACCCAGCGGATCTTCACCTTGGCGCGGTGCGCGAATCCACCTGCACGCAGCGCTTCGGTAACCGACAGGTACGCGTCGGGCAGGTCGATGTACTTGCCGACGAGTGCCACCTCGACGGTTTCCCGAGGCTTGTGGACGCGGTCGAGCAGATCTCCCCACACCGTCCAGTCGACGTCGCGGAACGGGAGTCCGAGCTGACGCACGACGTAGGCGTCGAGGCCTTCGCTGTGCAGCACCTTGGGGATGTCGTAGATGCTCGGTGCGTCGGGGCACGAGATGCAGCCCGCGACGTCGACGTCGCACATCAGCGAGATCTTGGCCTTGAGGGACGCGGGGACGTCGCGATCACATCGCAGCACGAGCGCGTCGGGCTGGATGCCGATGTTGCGCAACGCCGCTACCGAGTGCTGCGTGGGCTTCGTCTTCAGCTCACCGGACGGGCCGAGGTACGGCACCAGCGACACGTGCAGGAAGAAGCAGTTGTCGCGGCCGACTTCATGGCGGACCTGACGGGCCGCCTCGAGGAACGGCTGGGATTCGATGTCGCCGACGGTGCCACCGATCTCGGTGATCACGACATCCGGCGTGTAACCCTCGGTATCGGGTGCGGACATCGCGAGGACGCGACGCTTGATCTCGTCGGTGATGTGCGGAATCACCTGGACGGTGTCGCCGAGGTACTCGCCGCGACGTTCCTTCGCGATCACGGTCGAGTACACCTGACCGGTGGTGACGTTCGCGTCGGCGTTGAGGTTACGGTCGAGGAAACGCTCGTAGTGACCCACGTCGAGATCGGTTTCGGCACCGTCCTCGGTGACGAACACCTCACCATGTTGGAACGGATTCATGGTGCCCGGATCGACATTGAGATACGGATCGAGTTTCTGCATGGTCACGCGCATTCCGCGCGCGGTGAGCAGCGCACCGAGACTCGATGCGGTGAGTCCCTTGCCCAGCGAGGATGCGACGCCCCCACTGACGAAAATGTGCTTGGTAGGGGTACGCGATTGGCGTGACTGTGGCAACGAAGCTCCCGTGACGTCAGGTGCAGGACTTTTGGACTTCAGACGATACAGCTGGGGCCTGCCGACCCACGGAACTTCACGGTAACACCTGTGGAGGCCGGTGCGTACCCGAGTCGCGATTGTGGGGCATCGATGCTGCGGACATCACAGCGCGAGAAGAAACCGGGTCCGGTCACCGCGCGGTGGATCCCACGGTGACCGCGGCCGCACCGGGCCCGGTTCCGTAGCGGCCGGCGCCGCCGTCGAACTGCTCGCGCAGGGCCAGCACCGCAGTGCTCCGCCCTGCCTCGCGGTCCAGATTGTCGACGGTGGACAGCCCTGCCGACAGAGCCGCGTCGGCGCGGACCACCGCGAGCGGGCCGTTGCCGGTCGCCGATTCGGGCCGTCCGGCAAGGACGGCGCCCGCGCCACGGGTGTCGACGGCTGCCGCGAAACGGGCGATGAGTGCACCGCGGTTGCCGCCGTCGAGATCCTCGACGCCACTGCCGGTGAGTACCAGTGCGGACTGGGCAGGCTCGACGACTCCGTCGTAGGAGATGAACCCGCCGCTGCGCAACGCGGACAATGCAAGCTCGCGTTCCTCCGGGGTGCTACGAGGCGCTCCGGAAGCGGGATCCACCAGGAGTGCGGCACCGAGCAGGTCGCCGGCGAGACTGCCGGGATCGACCGCGCCGGTCTGCAGTTGCACGCCCGCCGGGATGATGTTGGTGACCGTGGTGCGGAGCATGTCGGCGCCGGCCGCATCGAGGAACGAGTCGGTCAGCGACAGTCGTCCCGTCACGGTGCCACCCGCGGAGGCCACAGCACGTATGACCGCGTCGAGATCGGCAGGATCGGCATCGGGGGTCGTCACCACGAGCACGGTGCGATCGACGAGTTCATCGCGGACCACGCGCGGCGCGACAGTGGCCTCGAATTCGTCGGCGGCACGCAGCTCCGAGTCGAGTCGATTGGCTCGGTCGTGTTCGGCTTGCAGTTCGCGGCCCATGTCCGCCTTGTCGTCACGCAGGCCGGCTACGAGGCTGTTCGACAACAACCCTGAGCCGAGGACGACACCGAGACCGAGTGCCAAGAACACTGCGATCAGGGAGACCGCGTGCTGGCGCATCGAGATCACTCGAACTGACCCCGAACCCACTCGACGGAGTCGGCAGACCAGGTCGTGACCCAGTCGACGACGTCGCCGCCCAGGTTGGACACGACCAACGCGGCGATCACGGCGATGAGCGCTGCGAAGACGAGCAGCGCGATGATGCCACCGGAAACGCGGCTGCGGTACAGGGTGGCGACGGCTTTCGAATCGACCAGTTTCGGACCGACCTTGAGGCGCGTCATGACCGCCGACGGGTTGGTGTCGCGGCGACCCTGATCGAAGAATTCATCGAGGGAGACGGTGCTTCCGACGGTCACGACGAGTGCCGCGCCGTGATGGTCGACGAGGAGCAGCGCGAGGTCGGTGGAGGTGCCTGCCGCGGGGAACGTCATCGCACCGATCCCGAGATCCTGGATGCGTTCGAGTCCGGGCGCGTGTCCGTCCGGATCGGCGGGCAGGACGACCTCGGCGCCGGACTGGAGAGTGGAGGTGCCGATGCCGTCCGGGTCGCCGATGATCAGGTCCGGCCGATAGCCGGCTTTGGTCAGGGCATCGGCACCGGAGTCGACGCCCACCAGGATCGGTGAGTATTCCTTGATGAAGGGCCGAAGGTTTTTCAGGTCCTGCGCGTGGTCGGGTCCGCCGGTGACCACCACGACGTGCCGATCCTGCAGGTCGAGATCGATATCGGGGATGCCCACCCCGTCGATGAGCAGCGGGCTCTCCGAGCGGATGAACTCGATGGTGTTGCCCGAGAACGCCTCGAGATGGTCGACCAGGCCGGTCTTCGCCTCGATCATGCGATCGGAGATCTCGGCTTCGGTCTGTTCCTCACCTTCGACGAGCAGACGTTCCCCGGCGTAGACACCGCCGTCGTGGAGCCGGACCTTGGCGCCGTCCTTGATCTTCTTGAACAGATCCGACCCGACACTGTCGATCAGGATGATGTCGTTGGCGACGAGGACTTCCGGGCCGAGGTTGGGATAGCGACCGGAAATCGACGCCGATGCATTGACGACCGCGGTGACCCCCGCTTCGACGAGAGCGTCGGCGGTGACCCGATCGAGGTCGACGGCGTCGAGGATGACGATGTCGCCGGGACCGACCCGGCGGACCAGTTTTGCGGTGTTCTTGTCGACCCGGGCGATACCGCTCACTCCGGGCAGCGTTTCATTGTTGCGGGACAGCAGCGCCGGCATCTTCATGGTGAGAATGATGCTCCTGAGGTGCGATGCGGTTGTGGAGGCGCGCCGGACGACGCGGGAGTTCACCTCGCTTCACCTCGCGGCCATCGCGGCCGAGCTCAGCCCTCCCGTTCGGCGTGCGCCATGGCGAGCAGTTCCTCGGCATGTGCCCGGCCGGTCTCGGTGTCGTCGAGCCCGGCAAGCATCCGCGCCAGTTCGGTGACCCGCTCGGTATCGGTCAAGGTGCGCACGCCGCTACTCACCACACCGGCCGCGTCGTCGACCTTGTCGACCACCAGATGAGTGTCGGCGAATGCGGCGACCTGTGGCAGGTGGGTGACGACGATGACCTGGTGCGTGCGCGAGAGTCGGGCCAGACGGCGACCGATCTCGACCGCGGCACGGCCACCGACGCCGGCATCCACCTCGTCGAACACCATGGTGGCGCCGCGCTCGGAGGCGGCGAGGACCACCTCGAGTGCCAGCATGACCCGCGACATCTCACCGCCCGACGCGCTGCGAGCGATGGGCAGGGCCGGCGCGCCGGCGTGGGCGGCGAGACGGAACTCGACGTCGTCGACCCCCGATTCGCCTGCGTGCACCGTTCGGTCCCCCACGGGAAGGGGCGCAGAATCTCCCGCGCCTGCTTCACGGTCACGGACGTGTACGTCGAGCACGGCACGACCCATCGCGAGTCCGGCGAGCTCCTTGCTCACCGCCTTCGCAAGTCTGGTTGCGGCTTTGCTCCGCGCCGCCGTCAACGCACCGGCGGCTTCCGCGGTCGCGGTGGCTTCGCTGTCCACTTCGGCGGCGAGCTTCTCGAGTGCCTCGGAGGACACGTCGAGCCGCGACAGCCGCTCGCGCGCATCGTCGGCCCAGTCGAGCACCCCGTCGATGTCGGCGGCGTACTTGCGGGTGAGGGTCTTCAGTTCGGCCTGGCGGGTCAGCAGCGATTCGAGTGCGCCAGGATCGGACGGGAGACCGCCCAAATAGCCGGAGAGATCTGCGGTGACATCGGTGACCACCGTGATTGCCTCGGCGAGCCGCGGACCGAGTTCGCACAGCGCCGGATCGTCGCTGCCCTCGACACGGGACCGGGCTTCGCCGAGCAGGTCGAGCGCGGACGCGGACTCCCCTGCGTCGGCGCTGTCGTATCCGGCAAGGACGCCGTGTGCGGCCGCAGCCGCTTCGCGCAGTGAATCGAGATCCGACAGACGCAGGACATCGGCGACGATCCGTGCATCTTCGCCTCGTTCGGGGGCCACCCTGTCGATCTCGTCCAGTCCGAACTGCAGCCGGTCCGCTTCCTGGGCCAACTCTCGCGCCCTGTTCGTGCGGTCGAGGAGTTCGGAGCGGGCATCGAGCCACCGTCGCCGGTGCGTGCGGTAACGCTCCCGGAGCGACGTGATGGCCTTTCCGCCGAATCGATCGAGGGCAGCGCGCTGCTGGTCGGGACGGAGCAGGCGGAGCTGGTCATTCTGCCCGTGCACTGTCAGCAGCGGGTCGGTGAATTCGGAAAGCAAGCCGACCGGGATGCTGCGGCCCCCGAGGTGTGCCCGGGATCCTCCGTCGCTGTTGACGGTCCGCACCGCGATGATGCTGCCGTCGTCGTCGCGTTGCGCACCTGCCGATTCGAGTAGCCGCGCCACTTCCTTCTCGACGTGACTGTTGCCCCCGTCGACACTGAAGCGGCCTTCGACCACCGCACGCGACGCTCCCACCCGTACCCGTGCAGAGTCGGCGCGCACGCCGGACAGCAGGTGCAGGCTGGTCACGACCATGGTCTTGCCGGCACCGGTTTCACCGGTCAGCACCGTCAAGCCTCCGTCGAACCGGGCACTTGCCTCGGTGATCACACCGAGGTTGTCTATCCGGATCTCTGCGAGCACCTAGAGTTTCCTTCCCCGCCAGCCCTTCACCGGAAGATCGAACTTGCGCACCATCCGATCCGCAAACGGTGCCGAATCCAGCCGTACCCATCTCACGGAATGCTTCCCCCGGACGACCTCGAGGCGGCCTCCGGCAGGAAGTTCGAGCGTGCGGCGCCCATCGCAGAACACGAGGCCGGCATGGCTTCCCGCGAGGGTCTCGACCGCAATGATCGATTTCGGACTGGTGACCAGCGGACGCGCGAACAACGCGTGGGCATTGCTCGGGATCACAAGAAGCGCTTCGAGTTCCGGCCACACGATCGGGCCACCCGCGGAGAACGCGTAGGCCGTCGACCCGGTCGGGGTGGCGATCAGCACACCGTCGCCACCGAAGGACGACACCGGACGTCCGTCCACTTCGAGAACCACCTCGAGGACGCCGAGTCGCGATTGGTTCTCGAGACTCGCCTCGTTGAGCGCCCACCCGCGGTCGACGATGACATCGTCCACGCGGATCGTCACGTCGAGGGTCATCCGGTTCTCGACCGAGTACTGCTTGCGCACCACCTGGTGCAGGGCCTCTTCGAGATGGTCTGCTTCGGCTTCGGCCAGGAAGCCGATCCGGCCGAGGTTGATGCCGAGTACCGGCACCGATACGTGTTGTGCGAGCTCTGCAGCACGCAGGAAGCTCCCGTCACCGCCGAGGACGATGACCATCTCGCAACCGGCCGCTGCATCGGGACCCGATTCGACGATCCGGATCCTGCCGCCGGGAACCTCCAGCGCTCCGAGGCCGGTGCTGACCGCTTCGTCCTCGAGGACACGCAGGACGATCCCGGCGTCGCCGAAGAGTTTCGCGACCCGCTGAGCGGTGGTGGCAATCTCTTCCCTACCCGAATGCGACACGAGCAGGACCTCGCGGCCCTGCGTCCCGGACGTCGATTCGCCCGACCCTGTTGTCACTGAGGTCCTTCCTGCACCGCTTGCTCGATGAGTTCGACCACCCTCGTGTCGGGGTCGGCCGTATCCGGTTCTCCGGCCCGAAGCCACAGGAAGTACTCCACGTTCCCCGACGGGCCTGGTAGCGGGCTGGCGACCGCCCCCAACGTGCGAAGCCCGAGTGTCCGGGCGTCGCGTGCTACGTCGAGTACCGCCTCCGTCCGCAGCGCGGGGTCGCGCACGACACCGCCGCTACCGACGCGGTCCTTCCCCACTTCGAACTGTGGCTTGACCATCGGGAGCAGGTCGGCGCCCGGCGCGGCGCACCGGACGAATGCTGGGAGCACCAGGCGCAGCGAGATGAACGACAGGTCCGCCACGACGACGTCGGCCGGTCCTCCGATCGTCTCGGCGTCGATATTACGCACGTTTGTTCGATCGATCACGTGGACACGTTCATCCGACTGCAGTCGCCACACCAGTTGCCCGTATCCGACGTCGACCGCGACGACCTCGGACGCACCCTCATGGAGCAACACATCGGTGAAGCCACCGGTCGACGCGCCGGCGTCGAGGCAGCGTCGGCCCGAGATCTGCAGGCCGGATGGGGTGAACGTCTCGAGTGCACCGAGCAGTTTGTGCGCACCCCTCGACGCCCATGACACTTCGTCGGTGACGTCGTTGACGATGAGCGGGGTGTTCGCTTCCACTGCGGTCGCCGGCTTCGTCGCGACGGCGCCGGCAATCAGCACTCGTCCGGCTGCGATCAGTTCACTGGCGTGCTCACGGGAACGTGCCAAACCGCGGCGCACCAATTCTGCATCGACACGTGCTCTGCGCGCCATGTCAGATCTTGTCCACGGTCGACAGCGCCTGGACAAGCACGTCGTGCGCCTGCTCGAGCAGCTGCGCCTGCCTTCCGATCGAGGCGGCGGTATCACCGACCTGGCCTTCCTCCTGCACACGCGCAAGCAGGCGGTCGACCTCGACATGCACAGCATCGGGGTCGACACCGGGGCCGGCGCCGGGAAGGTGTTCTCCTGGACGTGGAATCGACATGCTCATCGTCGACTACGCTAGTCGATGATCGACACGGCGGACACATCGCACGACTGCTGTCAGGACTCCGGGACCCACTGTGCGACCACGCGGCGGGCTGCCTCATCCGAACCCACGATCGCACCGAAACCCGGGTGTGCCCACGCCACGTCGAGGACGCCCCTCAGCGCTGCCATGGATGCGTCTGCGGAACCGGCCGTGTCGGCCCCGTTCACCGTCGACGTGAGGTGCAGGTCGCCGTCGTCCACGGCGACCGTCCACCCGTTTCCGGGCTCCACACGTAGCACCGATGCAGCGGTGTCCAGGCATTCGAGGGACGAAGCGACATAAGTGGGTCGCTGGTGGGCGGGTGCACGCAACAGATCCTCGATGGTGCTCACCCCGGTCAGGACCAGCAGCGAGTCGACGCCGACTGCGTTCGCGCCCTGGATATCGGTGTCGAGCCGGTCACCGATGACGAGGGGGCGATCCGCCGAGGCACGGCGGATCGCATCGTCGAGCAGTGGTGCGGCAGGCTTGCCGGCGACGATCGGCGTGCTCCCCGTTGCCGATACCAGCGCCGCCACCATCGAGCCGTTGCCGAGAACGAGCCCGCGTTCGGTCGGCAGCGTGGAGTCGACGTTGGTCGCCACCCACAGGGCGCCGGCCCGGATTGCGAGGGTCGCCTCGGCGAGGATGCGCCATCCGGTGTCGGGAGAATGCCCCTGTACGACGGCTACCGGTTGCGCGTCCGCGGTCCGGACCGGTTCGAGCGACACCGCGGAGATCTCCTCCGCAAGCGCGTCCGTACCCACCACCAGAATCTTCGATCCCGTGGGGAGGCGTTCGGCCAAGAGGCGAGCAGCGGACTGCGAACTCGTCACCACCGAATCGGTATCGGCGACGAACCCGAGTTCCTGCAGATGCTGCGCGACTTCGATCGGACGTCGGCTGGCGTTGTTCGTCACATACAACATGCGATCGCCGCCGCTGAGGGCCTCACGCGCCCCGGGAACCGCTTCCGCTCCCCGATAGACGGTGCCGTCGAGGTCGAGCAGCAGGACGTCGTACCGGGACCGCAGTGTCTCCGAACTCACAGATTGTCTCCGGTGAGCTCGTCCACCCGCTCTTCTGCGTCGGTGACGCCCTCGAGATCCGCTGCCGAAGAATGCAGGAACCACTGCAGGCCTTCATCGGTGCGCCCGGCCGCTACCAGCGCATCTGCGTATGCGTAGAACAGGCGTGCCGCGGAGGTGCCGGTCCGCTCGGGATCCAGATCTGGCGTCTGCAGGGTGACCACGGCCTGATCGATCTGGCCGAGGTCCATACGCGCACCCGCGACGACGATGCGCAGCTCCGATGCCTCGTCACCGGTCAGCTTGCGCGCTTCCTCACTGCGACCGAGCTCGACGGCCTTCTCGGGACGACCCAGACCGCGCTCGCAGTCGGCCATGACGGCCAGCAGGCCGGTTCCCCCGGACATCCGGCGGGCAGCCCGCAGCTCGGACAGGGCTTCGGCCCACTCCCCGGCGTGATACGCCGTGATCCCCGCTGCTTCACGCACCACTGCGATACGACCGGCGCGCTGTCGAGCGGCACGGGCGTGGGACAGCGCGGTGCGGATATCGTCGTCGATCAGACGCCCGGCCATGACCAGGTGTCGCGCCACAGCGTTCGCGTTCGCCTTGTCCAGGCTCAGCAGATCACGGCGTATGGTCGGATCGAGTTCCGATGCTTCGAGGTCGTCGGGCAGATCCGGTTCATCCGGACGTGCCTCGCGGCGCTGCGGCCGGACTCCTTCGCGGCCCTTGGGATCGAATCCGCCTTCGCCGCCTCGCCGACGGGGTGCTCCCCGATCCGGGCCGCTTCCACGATGGCCCCCGCCGCTACCGCGGCGGTCGTCGGAGGTACGGCGGTCGCCGGACGGGGTACTCGGGCGCCCCGAGTAGCCGGGGCGGTCGCCACGTCGGTCTTCGCCCCGCTGCCGGTCGTCGCTGCGACCGAAGCCGGATCCCTGCCGTCCCCGGTCTCCGCTGCCACGCTCGCCACCGGAGCGGTCCTGGCGCGGACGGTCGCCGTACGGACGATCACCACTGCGGGAGTCGCTGCTTCGGCGATCGTCACCGCGGCGATCGTCACCGCGGCGGTCGTCGCGGCCACGAGTGGGTCGCCCCTCTCCGCCATGGGACTGTCCGCGGTCGTCTTTTCGTTCTTCACCGCGGTCGTTCCGGCGGTCGTCGCCGCTCCGGCCCGACCACGGAGTGGACCCTCCGCTTCGGAAGGACCTACGTTCACCGTTGCTGTCGGACACAGCAAAATCCTTTCATGAAAAACACGAAAGGGGACCCATACGAGTGGGTCCCCTTTCGGAACGGGTGTTCGGCGGTGTCCTACTCTCCCACACCCTGTCGAGTGCAGTACCATCGGCGCAGACAGGCTTAGCTTCCGGGTTCGGAATGGGA